>DAOVCF010000146.1 GCA_030670165.1 Candidatus Stahliibacteriota bacterium
GACATCATCTCCGAGCAGGATAGCTACGCCTGCGGCGGGGATTGGATTCCGGTCAACGACGCCACGTGCATATGGATACTTCCAACAGGTGCCTACGACTTGCGTGGGCAGGGGCTAAGAATCGAGCAGCGCACCTACGCCTGGAACTACGAGTACAACAACTCCTACATCTTCATCAACTACAAGATTAGGAATATGAACGATTTCCCGCTGGATTCGGTCTACTTCTCCTTCTTCATGGACAACGACATCGGAGAGGGTGGAACCAGTGCAGGTGATGACGGTTTCTGGGACGATCTGATCGGGTTTAACGAGGAACTCAACATGGGTTACACCTACGATGCCAACGGCTCGGAGGAAGGCTGGGTTACCCCGGCAGGATACATAGGTGCTGTTTTCCTCGATACCCCTCTGGATACAGGTCTCACAGGCTTCGAGACCTGGCCGAACGGTTATGATATCGATAGGGATGGTCAGGACAGCCTCAAGTACTCTTACATGGCTTCCACAGACTTCGTTACCTGGGAGAATCCCAACGACGTACGCATGCTCATGAACTGCGGCCCATATTCGCACCTGGAGCCTGGTGAAGAGGTGGAGTTAACCGTCGCGGTGATCGTTGCCTACTCTTTTGATGAACTCAAAGAGAAGGCCAAGTCTGCTAAGATTCAGTTCGAGAACGGTTACTTCGGCTACGCACCTCCTCCGAACCCCTCCCTTTCGGTGATTCCCGGCGACAGCGTAGTCTATCTTACCTGGGGCAGTGAACCTGAGCACTACATTGATCCGATGAGCGGTCAGCAGACCTTTGAAGGTTACCGGGTCTACAAGAGTCTTTCAGGGCTCTCAGAGACCTGGCAACTCCTTGGCGACTACGATCTGAAGGATTCGAAAAATCCGGATACGGCCGTTGTCGAACACACATCCGGGCCGAGCAAGGCCACCATCGAGTTCCTTGAGGTATACTACAATGAATTCGCTCCCAAGGAACCAGCCGCCTACGGATTCGAGCCCAACACCTACACCCTCACATTCCAGCAGGACGAGAAGGACACCTCTTACAAGTACTACATCATCTATGACGTTGCAGCCCAGAACATCCTGACCTACAACCCCGATGCCCTTGAAGAAAGCGGTTACTGCGTGCTTGACAAACTCAACGGCACCCCCAAGGATTTTCCCGCAGCGGTAAAGGCCGAGGGTAAAGTAACCTTTACTCCGGGTCCCGGTGACACGCTAATTCCCAAAGGTACAATCGTCGCCACCGATGCCGACAACCCTGTCTTCGGATACGTGGAGTTCGAGACTACGCAAGACGGGACGATTGACCCTCCGGGAACCCCGGTGGACGTTAATATCGAGGCAAGGGTAGCTGGTACTGTAGGCAACGTCACGGCCGGTCAGATCACCACCATCGTTAAGCCTAGTTTGCCCGGAGTTACGGTAACCAATGCAGATCCGATTACCGGCGGCGTCGACGGCCCCCCCTACTATCCCTACGAGTCCGGAGATATAATCCTTATCGACGGCGGGCAGTACGTGATCACACAACCCGACTCAGGCGCTACTGGAGACATCCTTGAACCGCAGGACGGCGAGGTCTTCACCATCAACGCTTACACCGAAACGCAGCTCGGCGGGCAGGCCGGCGTGCGTCACTACTACGTTGATGAAGATGTTCGCAACGGTCAGATCTACTACTACTCCGTTACATCCTATTCTAAACCTCAACCCACCGAAGGTGTGGAGTCGCTTGAAGGCGGTAAGACCGGCAAAACCTACTGGGCGGTTTCCCGCTCCAACCCTATGGGCTGGCAGGATGCGATGGTCGGGCCGGTGATCCGTGTTGCTGGCGACGGCAGCGCCCTGGTGAAAGACAGCCTCATCTCCCCGGACGAGATCACAGGCCATGAGTACGAGGTCGGCTTCCGCGCGGTGACCAGGATCGATACCATTATCGAAGGATCGGATGTGACGATAGACACCCTGGACATCATCAAGTACGCTTACTTCAAGGACGTTGATGCCGACTCCCTCGTTCTCGACAGCTTCCTTACGCACGCGGGCGAGCTGAGCGGTCCGATCATCGACGGGGTGCTGGTTCAGGTTGCCTCTGTTCCCATTGACACCCTGGATCTCGAGGAGTTGATTGACACCCTTTACACCGGATGGCTCGAAAGGCCCTCTAAAACCAACATGCATTTCAATGTTGACTGGACCAACGCAATTCAAGGAAGACCTGTTCCTTACACCATCGATTACCTTGTAACAGTGGTTGACAGCGCACAAGACGGTTTAACTCGGTGGGGCCCTGTGGTGGTTAATCGATACGATAACAACGAGCCGGTGGAATCTTTCCTATGGAATAAAGACGGCGACCCGAACATTGATCGCTTGGACATCACGGGCAACACCAGTGTTTCCATCTACTGGGAAGAGATAAAGCCTGGTAAGGAGGTGTTCAAGCTCTCCTTCGTTGACACGGCTACGACCCGGAGGCTGATTGTCGATACCGTTACTAACGATACAACATGGGACACCACAAGGTACGTTATACCGCCTGAGCCCGGGGACAAATTCCTCATAAAGACGCTCAAAGCTACCAGCGAAGAGGATCGCTTCCGCTACACCACGTTTGCAGCCCGTTTGGATGAAGACGACACCACCCAGACCCTTGACGACGTCCGGGTTGTTCCCAACCCCTACTACGTCCGCGCCCCCTGGGATCGCAGCCAGTACGACCGTCACGTGATCTTCCAGCGCCTGCCCCTCAAGTGTAGTATCAGGATCTTCAACTCGGCGGGTCTTTTGATTCGTACGATCGAGCACGATGGAGAAGGCCTCTATGGAGATGCAGGTTCCGAGGAATGGGATCTCTTGACCGAAGCAGGAATGGATTGTACAAGCGGCTTGTATATTTGGCAGGTTGAGATGAAAACCTCGGACGGCAAGAAGAAAACCAAAGTTGGCAAGTTTGCCATCATCCGGTAGGAGGAAAAGATGAAGACGAGTAGAAGACTCCTTGTCCTCAGCATCCTGGCCCTGGCGGTGATCGCGACGCCGCTTTCGGCACGTCTGGGTGGGTCCGGTGCCTCCGTGTCCTTCCTTACGATGGGCGGCGGTGCCCGCCCCATAGCTATGGGGTGTGCCTATACCGCCTTGGCCGACGGACCGGACGCTTTATTCTGGAACCCGGCCGGGATAGCTAATATGGACAGGATAGCCGGGACCTTCGGGCAGGCGATCCTCTTTGCCGGCATGCTTGAAGAGAATCTTGCCCTCGGAGTTCCCTTAAGCGAACTCGACGCGTTAGGTTTTCAGGTTCTCGCGCACCTTTCCGGCCCGATTGAAATCACAACCTACGATGATCAAGACGGTACGGGTAACTACTACATGACCAACAACTACGCGGTTGGTATATCCTATGGACGCAAGATGACTGAAAAGTTCTCGGCGGGTGTTACCATTAAAGCCATCGACCTTACCCTGCATCGAGTTGCCGCCTGGGGATTCGCGGTTGATGTCGGTGCTACCTATAACGTCGGGATACGCAACTTCAGGTTGGGATTCGTGGTGCAGCACTTCGGTCCGGACATGGCATACAAAGGTGAAGGTCTCATCTTCAACACCAGAAAGGATACCCTTCAGACCGAGGACATACCGTCCACCTACAAATCCGAACCTTTCCACATGCCCTTCACGTTTGCTGGCGGTGTGGCCATAGACCTCATTGAAGGTCCCCCCTCACGTCTTACCATGACAGCGGATTTTGCCCATATATCGGACCAGCCTGCCAAGGGTGCCATCGGCCTGGAGTACGGGCTCAACGAGACGCTTTTCTTGCGCCTGGGTCTTGGACTCAACACCGCACCCGATTTTGGAGACGACGAAGAAGGCACCACATCCGTTGATGCCGCCACTATTGCTCGTGAGGTGCTTACCAACCGGAACACCCGCGGCCCCTCGGCAGGGCTCGGCGTCAAGATACCTGTCGGCAGCTACGACGTAGCGGTTGACTACAGCTTCGAGTGGCACTGGTATTTAGCGCCGGTTCATCGCGCCTCGCTGGGAATAGCGTTTTAAAAATGCTCCTTTCTCCCATAGGGAGAAAGGTCGCAGAGAGAAATCTTAAGGGGGCGGCTGTAGCCGTCCCCTACCTTTTCACCCCATGAAGGTAGGAGTCCCTTCATGGGGACCCCCGAATAGTCTGACCGCGATAACAACTGCGATCTTTTCTCCGCAGGAGAAAAGGAGCACGGAAGGGTCCCCGAATACCCCGTATTCGAGTGGGGTGAAGAAACCTTTGAATAATTTTTGCGTCTAGTGTGTAAAATCAGTAACGAGGTCTCGAGGACGCAGATTTTACTTTTGAGTGCTTTCTGCGTCTAATGGGGTATAATTACGGAACGAGAGCAAACATCTGCTCTAAGAAGAAGTTAGGTAACCCACCAAGGAGGGGTTATTAAGGCTTTAATTTTGCTTTTGACGACGCTCTTGCCCGCCCAGGCCGAAGCGCCGTCCTTAAAGCTCAGTCTGGATGAAGCTATCTCCTACGCGCTCGAGCATAGTTTGGCCAAAGACGATGCACGTATCAAGAAGGCCCTGGGGTCGCAATCTCTGGCAGAGGGGGCTGGAGGATTACTGCCTCGCCTTACTGCGTCTTCGTCAACCACCGACTCCTCTCTTGCCGATCTGGGTGACGGGCTTTGGGCTTCTCGGTTCACACTCTCCCAGCCGGTAGTGGATGCTACTGCAATCTTCAGTCTAATAGGTGGATTCCAGCAGAACGGGGTCTCACGTGCACAGGCTCGTCAGGGCATCGCCAAGCTCGTGCTGGATGTTCAGAACGTCTACTACAATCTTGCCGCCTCCCAGGCGTTGGTGGCCAGTGCAGAGGGGCGGTACAGCCGTGCCAGAGAGAACCTGCGGATAGTTGCCAAACGCTTTGATCTGGGGGGAGCGAGCAAGGCGGATAAGCTGAGAGCTGAAGCCAGTCTCCTATCGGCAGAGATGGAACTCTTCTCAGCTCGCACTTCGCTTGAGAACAACCAACGCATCCTTTCGGACCTTATGGGTTTTTCCCAGTGGCGACCCATAGA
>DAOVCF010000185.1 GCA_030670165.1 Candidatus Stahliibacteriota bacterium
GGTTAGCGTACGTGAAGCGACGATAAACCGACAAATTGCTTCGCAATTTGGAGGGTTAGCGTAACTGGCAACGCAGCAGACTTGAAATCTGCCGCCCCTTGATCGGGGCTTGGGGGTTCGAGTCCCTCACCCTCCGTAATACCCCGGACAGGAACAGAGTCCCTGTCCGGGGACCCCCTTTATCACCCCAAGAGGTAGCTTCGCTCCCTCTCGGGGACCCCTAGTCTAATGCTCCTTTTCTCGCAAGCGAGAAAAGATCGCAGGCGAGCGAAAATGTTCGCCCGCTGTATGTTTAAAAAAACTTGACATCGACTCTTTTGTTGCTACAATCCAGGTAGACAAAAATTTACCAAGGAGGAGTTCATGCAAACCGACCAGGTATCATCCACCATAAGCATCCAGACCCTTGATGAGATCAGGAAGGTTTTGAGAAAAACCTGGGGCTGGCTTGCGTTCCTTGCCGTAATCAGCATAGGCCAAGCTGTGCTTTCAATCGTGTTTCTATTTATCCGACTGCAGGGCGGCATACTCAATATCCTCATCGAATTGGCAAGTAGTGCTTTAGGTATAGCCCTGGCCGTTTTTCTCTTTCAGGCGTCCCAGAGGGCAAAGAGGTATGCCGAATCCGGCACGGCAGATGAACTGACCGCATATCACGGCAAGCTCAAGATTTACTTCACCCTGACCGGCTTGCTGGTTTTTATAGGTTTGGTAGCCGCGGTTCTGATGGGGTTGATAGGATCGTGTGCCGGTTTAAGGGGTTAGCATTTAAATCGTTGTAAGGAGATGAGAACATGAAAGAAACGGAACTCAAGGCCTCTTCCCCACAGGAGTCGCCTCAACCCACTGGACCATTAAGCGTGGGTCGAAAGGCGAATCTGGACATCAAGATAAAGGGCACAAGGGGATGGATGTCTTTTTTAGGCATAGTAATTATTGTTTCCGGGGCCTTTACGGCCCTAGCCACCTTGCTTACAGGTTTAATGTCCGTGCGGCTTCCTGGAACTTCTCCCGGCTTCTGGGTATGGGTGTTGATTGTCTCTGGTCTTATTATCTGTGCGGTAGCAGTATTCTTCGGGGTTCTTTTGCTGCAGTCGTCCAGTCACGCCAAGAAGTACCTTAGTCAGGACAGTGAGACCGAGCTCCTCAAATACCACGTGAAGATGCGCATCTTCTTCCAGGTAGCAGGCATTATAACGATTATAGGCTTGTCTGTGGGGCTGATTTTAATTATGGCCTTTTCTGTCCGATAGGCGAAGGCGGCTGGCAGCAACCTTTAATTCCCTCTTGATCACCCATGGATTCAAAACATAACCCTTCTCTGTATTGACATTCCGTGTTTCTATGTATAATTGCTCGTAAGTCAAACACCTAGCGAAGGAGGAGTCCATGGAGCAAACGACAACGATGGCGGCGTCACTTGACTCCGCTGCCACTGAGCAGATACGCACTCATGTCAAGGACACCCAGGGCTGGATGAAGTTCGTGGGGATCGTTTCCATAATCAGCGGCGCCCTTTATGCCTTGACTATTGTGGGCATCGTCGTGGCCTGGCTTCCCATCTGGCTGGGGGTACTGATGTATCAGGCCGCCTCCAAAGCCGCCGATTATGCGGATAGAGCCAATCCTGCGGATCTCGTTGAGTATCACTCCAAGCTCAAGACCCTTTTTACCATCATGGGCATACTTATGATCATTATGCTTGTTCTTATGGTTGTCGGATTCATAATCGGCATCATAGTCGCAATCGCTGGCGGATTTGCCGCGCTGAACTACTGAAGATTACTCAAGGCTTTATTGCCTTAACTTTAAGGATTTTGAGGCAGCCTCTTTGGAGGCTGCCTTTTTAAAGATGGTCCGGCATCCACAAGAATATCAATAATATCCGGTTGACTTTTTTGGATGCTGGGTATAATCACTTCGAGGAGAGGTGGCCGAGTGGTCGAAGGCGACCGCTTGCTAAGCGGTTGTACGGGTAAAACCGTACCGTGGGTTCAAATCCCACCCTCTCCGCTGTACCCGTAACACACCCCCGTAACACATCAGGGGGACGGGTTGTTCGAATTGTCAGAAAATCCCGTGTTCAGGAGAGTTGATGTCTGAAGAAAGATCCAAGGTTCGCGTCCGTATAGCTCCTTCGCCCACCGGAGCCATCCACGTAGGGCTGGCAAGATCAGCTTTATACAACTACCTCTTCGCCCGCTCACACGGGGGGACGTTCGTCCTCAGGATAGAGGATACCGATGTGGAGCGCTCCACCGAAGAATCGGCCAATGCAATTATCTCAGGCCTCGGCTGGCTGGGTATCACCTTTGACGAGGGTCCCTACTACCAGTCGCAGCGGATGGGAATCTACAAGAAATACGCCGATCAGCTGATAGAATCAGGCCACGCCTATAAATGCTACTGCAGTCCAGAACGTCTTGCCGAAGAACGCAAGAAGGCCGAAGTGCAGCACAGAGCCTGGCGCTATGACCGTAGATGTCTCAACCTCTCTGAGGAGGAGAGGAAGAAGTTCGAAGCGGAAGGAATCAAGCCCGCTATCCGTCTTCTTGTTCCCGAGGGTAAGACTACATTCACTGACCTCATCCACGGTGCTATCACCCGCGAGCACAAGGACATAGACGACTTTGTTATAATGCGCTCCAACGGGGTTGCCACCTACAACTTCGCGGTGGTGGCCGACGATCATGATATGGAGATTTCGCACGTGCTCAGGGCGGTCGAACACATCTCCAACACCTCGAAGCAGATACTCTTATACAATGCCTTCGGCTGGGAGATACCCCAGTTTGCCCACCTGCCTCTTATCCTCGGCGAGGACAAGAAAAAACTCTCCAAGCGCCACGGTGCCATGTCTTTAGAAGAGTTTCGCGCTCAGGGCTATCTTGCCGACGCCATGGTCAACTTCCTGGCACTCCTTGGCTGGTCTCCGGGCGAGGATAAAGAGATTATCTCTCGTCAGGAGTTAGTGAAACTCTTCAGTATAGAACGCATCAACACCTCCAACGCGATATTCGACATGCGCAAGTTGGAATGGATGAACGGGGAGTATCTGCGGGCAATGGATACTTCTGAACTCCTCAAGGTCTTCCAGGATTGGCTCGGCTATCAGGGGATCACCTTGCCTCGTGAATACGCCTCTGCAGAGTTTTTATCCAGGGCCTTACCTCTTATCGCCGAGCGTTCCCGCACCCTTGCTGAGGTCTACGACGCCCTCCTTCCATACTTATCCGACGAACTCACCTACGATGAGGAAGGTCTTAACAAGCATTTCCGCAAGGACCCGGAGGCGACCAAGGAACGCTTAAGGCTCTACCGTGAGCGACTTGCGGCACTATCCGAATTCAACAAAGAGACCGCAGAGGGGGTGTTGCGGGAGCTGGTTGAGGAGCTGGGTATCAAGCCCGGACTCGTAATTCACCCGGTGCGCGTTGCCGTAACCGGAAGAACGGTCGGCCCCCCACTTTTTGACTGCCTGGAGCT
>DAOVCF010000177.1 GCA_030670165.1 Candidatus Stahliibacteriota bacterium
TTTAGCTTCAGGAAGGAAGGTTACGTTCGCTGAGGTACCTACACTGTAATCGGTCGGTTCACCACATCTTGAGCATTCAAGTTCGATACCAGTCTTAAGATCAAGGTGCAGATCTATCCTGTCGCCGGTGCGGACGAGAACGATCATGCAGCACAGAGGCGTAGAAAAGGTATACCCGGCAAGATCGAGCGTTTCTGTATTCGCCTCGATCTCAAAGCGGTTGGAGCCTTCTGCAAGCTGGCTGGGCAGGAATATCAGCGAGGAGTCGCGGCTCATGAGTCCGGAGCCTCCATCATCCCGAGTACCAGAAGCTCCCTTGCGCGTTTGAAGTGCTCGAAGCCCTCCGGGCTGGAACCGCCAAGAAGCTCCTCGTAGGCGACCTGTCCCAGCTCTGAGACTTCCTGGCGATCCTTGCCTGGCGCAAGACGACAGAGTATATCCGCTGCCACGAACATGTGCGGGTCGCACAGTGCACACATGAACTTAAGCAGAGAAAGACGGGAATCCTTGAGCCTGCCGTAAAGGAAAACCTGATCCTTGTTCCCCTTGCGAGGACAAAGCTCTCCCTTGATTTCCACCTCCGCGCCATCTATCTTCCCCATAAGACTCTCAGCCGGATTCGAAAACAGACCCTTAAAATAACGAATGGTTACAGGCTCTTCCGCCAACTCAACCTCCTGCAAAGGTAGGCAGGTCGGCGATCTCTTCGAGTATCCGACTCATCGTAGAAGCAAAGAGCTCAACCTCTTCAAGTGTATTGTAGAGATAGAAGGAAGCGCGGAAGAGTGTGGGACGAAACCCTTCCCAGAACGCATCGAACTGCTCCTCGTGTGCGTGATACCAGGAGTGGACGCAGAAGGTTCCCTTGCGGATCATGATGTTGGCTCTCCCGTCAAGCTTCTCGTCAATGTCAGGCTCGGAATCCGAGAACCGGGTCGCGGGCTTGAGGAGATAGAAGGTGCATATCCCTGAGCGTTCGTCCGGATCGCGCGGCCCCAGTATCTTAATCTCAGGGAACCCCTGGAGTCTCTCGGTGAGTGCACGGTTCAGCACCCGTTCATGCTCGGCGATACGCTCAGACCCGACCTCGGCAAGGAAACGCGCCGCCGCACCGGCGCCGATGATGCCCGCGTAGTTCTGCAAGCCGGCCTCGAACTTGTACGGAGCCTTGAAGTAGCGAGGATGCCCAAAAAGATGGGTGTCCTCCACCGTGCCGCCGCCAACGATAAAAGGCTGGATCACCGACTCGTCGTTTAGAAGTTCCTTGCGACCGTAAAGAACCCCTACACCCGTAGGTCCGCACATCTTGTGTACAGAGAAGGCGATAAAGTCAACACCCAGTCCCTGCACGTTCACCTGTTTGTGCGGCACGCTCTGTGCAGCGTCAAGGAAAACAAACGCGCCAGGGTTTTGAGCCCTGGTAAGCCTCACCACCTCCCTTATCACCTCATCAGGGATCGACGTACCGTCAAGATTCGATGAATGGCAAAGGCTCACCATCCGCACCTTGCCCCCCTCTTCCTCAAGGACCTCCCGAAAGACCTCAAGGCTGAAGCAATTTTCATCGTCGGATGGAACCGCCCGGTGCCTGGCTATGATACCCCGTTCCACAAGCTCCTGCCAAGGACAGAGATTGGAGTTGTGCTCCTTGTCGGTAGTTAAAACAACGTCTTCAGGATTCCATCGCAGCGACTGAGCCACCAGATTGATCGCCTCGGTGGTGTTCTTGGTGAATACGATCTCCTTGATGTTCGATGCCCCGATAAGCTGTCTTATGGCTTCTCTGGACTCCTCAATCCCTTTATCCACCTGGGCAGCGAACCAGTGAGTGCTGCGCTCGCCGCAAGCCGGATATCGGTTGTAGTAATCAAGGATAGCATCAATAACCGGCTGAGGTTTAAGGGTCATGCAGGCGTTGTCGAAATAGATCGGCGGGCGGCCTCCTCGCTCCTGATTTAAGGATGGGAACAGATTCCGATAATCTTTGAGTTCAGTCATTCCCTAATCATAATAAAGATTAGCCGTCTGTCAATTGAGGAGACTTGACATCTTAGGGGGTTGAGTTAGGATAGAGTAAAGGAGGCGACTGATGAAAAAAGTGGTGTTGATTATGGGAGGGCTGATTTTATGCGGCTCACTTTGGGCAACCGCTCCGATGAGACCCGGCAGTTATCCCCGTACCCCTAGAGTTTCGCCGCTGGCACAGGATACCATAGATCCCTTAAAGCTCAGCTTCAACTATCTTTACGAGTTTGCACAGATTGCGGGGTTCTGCGCCGAATGGCAGCTTAACGATCCGGATTCTGCAGATCACGGCGGGATGATAGAAGCGGAGTCAGGAGAACTCTGGAATGTGATTCAGACCGACAACACCCTGGAGGCAATCTGGGTGTGGGCCAGATACGGTGAGCTGACCGGGGATACCGCAAGATTTAAGGAGAATATCGAAAAGGCGTGGTTTTACTGCTCCAACTTCCCTGCATGGAAGGAAGAAGGAGGAAGCAAAGACTATTACCGCGCTCATAACTGCGCCTGGGGGATTGCCGCTGAGCAACGTTACAGAGCGGTCTACGAAGACGAAAGCTGGGCATGGTATCGTGATTCATGCGCTGAGTTCATAAAGACGCACCCATTGGGGATGTACTGGGATATAGACCGCTTCGTCAAAGGCTGGTGTGCGGGCTGGCTCTATACCTACGGTGTCCAGATGAACGATGCCGAAGCTCGCGACACCGCGTGTTCTTTTGCAGAAACCCTTCTGGGATGGATAGACGATATGACTCCCCAGTACGCACTTGCCCAGGAAAAATGGGCAATGTCTGCAGGAACCGTGGTGTGGGGGATCTCGAACTCCGCCTTTCAGCGAGATAGTCTCAGAGGCAAGGAATGGATCGCCGAAAACGGGTCATATCTTGACACATTCCAGGTCTGGAGAGACGTCGATTACTACTCCTGGGATAACTCGTGGAACGTGGGTTACGCGAACGGCCACGGCGCGATGTACGATATCAGCCACGACCCGCAATATGCCCGCCACCACAAATGGTTAACCCATAAGCTTCTATCATACGATACCGATAATGACGGCGGGATAATGGCCACCACCCAGGACGCGGATACCACGGACATGACCTGGGTGTCATTATATCTCTGCATGATGGGTCTTGACAGGTTGATCGGCGAGGTTTACGACTACGACGCAGGCGCGCTGGAGATTGTGGGAATCCACGACGGCGATCAGATTGAGCCTGGTACGAGGATGGATCTGGTGGCGGTGGTTTCGAATTATGGTCGAGAGCCGCTCAGCAACGTAAAGGTGATACTTTCTGGCGACGCTTCTGGTTCGGCTGAATCAGACCTTGCCTTCCTTGACATGGATACGATAACGCTGGTATCAGACTGGCTTGTACCTGATTCGGCTGTGCTTACCCTGGCCCTGTCGCATCCACAGGATGAGCATCCCGTTAACGACACGTTGATCGTGCGGCTGAACAAGGCGGCTGGAATGAAGGAAGAACCAAGACATTCTCCATCTTTGAGTCTAGAGGCGGCCAGTATAACAAACTCGACCTGCCGAATCAGTTATGCCCTTCCTGATGGGAATCAAGGCGAGCTTGTGCTTTACAACATCCTCGGCGCCAAAGTCAAAAGAGAAAGCCTGAACACTTCCAATGGGATAGTAATGTGGAATCTTTCCGGGCTGCCTGCAGGGGTTTACTTC
>DAOVCF010000001.1 GCA_030670165.1 Candidatus Stahliibacteriota bacterium
CCTTTTTTCGACATAGAACTCCTCTTGAGCCTCGGCAATCAAATCCTCAAGCCACTCATCCTGCTTTAACGCAGCAAGGTAGTTACGAATTTCCACCTGCATCTCATCAAAGGAAAGCACGCTCTCCTCGTGCTTATCAGCAGCATACAAAAGATGAACGCCCATATCCGAGACGAAGGGTTTGCTTACCTCGCCTGAATCAACGGTCGCGGCAACCGAATCAAAAGGAGGGGTAAGGGCGGCCAGCGGAACCTCACCAATAAAGCCGCCCTGTTCGCTTGTGGTAAAGTCCTCGGAGTAGGTTCGTGCCGCCTCGGCAAAGGTCAGCTCGCCTGAAACTATCTCCTCCCTTATCTTATCCGCAAGTTCGAGAACCCGAAGGGTATCTTGCCTGGTTACGTGCTGCTTGAAGAGAATGTGTCGTACATAGACCTTATCCCCTGAACGGGCTTCAACTAGAAAAAGGTGGTAACCCTCGCGGGAGGGAACCGGAGGCGAAACACGACCTGCAGGCAGTGAGAAGATAACCGAATCTATCTCGGACAAAAGATCCCCACGCTTTACCCAACCAAGCGAGCCACCTCGCGATCGGGTGCGGGGATCCTCTGAGAACGATTCCGCCAGGACATCGAAATCGCCGCCACGGGAAAGGATATCCATAACCTCCAGAATCTTCCTTTCTATGCGGGCCTGTTCTGCCGCCGAAGGTCTTATGCTGAAGGCGATGTGAGCCATACTGATGTAGCCTGGAACCACCGCTATGGAATCCTTGTGCCGCTCGTAGTATTCCCTGACCTCGTTAGGCGAGACGTAGGGTTGTATCTTACCCCGGGCAGCAAACATCTGCTGGATAATAGCCTGAAACCGCCCCTGATTCATAAGCAACTGGCGCAGGCGATCACGAGTCAACCCGGCCTCTTGTAACTCGGCTCGAGTCTCGGGGAATGAATCAAGCTGTGCGTAAAAGGCTTGCAATTGACGCTCGACGCCTTTAGCTATCTCCTCGCGGTCAATCTCTATCGTCGAGTCAAGTGCGGCCTTCTTAAAGATGAGCTTCTGAGCGATAAGACGGTCCAGCAATACCAGTCTTAGCGAATCTTCGCTGGCCTCCAGGAACGGGGCCTCAAGTCTGCCAAGGGTCAACATCGCCTCAACCTCGCTTGAAAGGATAGGGTCAACATCTACCACGCCCACCACCCGGTCAGCACTCCCCGCTACCAGCGCCAAGGCCAATAAAACCGTCACAGTACCCTAGTAAAAAAGATTCTCTACACGGATCTCGATCTCCGACTGAGCTGCGTTCCTAAGGGAATCAACCTTTTGTGCAATAACCCGCTCAGCCCGTTCGTTGGAAAGCATAGCCTGAAGGTAGGAGGCTACCTCCTCAAACGCTATATCCTTACGAACCTTTCGCTTGTCTATGAGTTTAAAGATCATGCTAAGTCCCTGAGGGGTCATGAGTGGTTTGGTGAACTCCCCGGGTCCAAGCACAAAAACAGCATCCTCCATCGCCAACGTGAGAAGCCCCGATCCCCTGGGGATGTAGGAACTAGGCTCGCCTTTGAGCGGATCAAGCGTATGCTGCTCGGCCAGCTTTCGAAAGTCGGCCCCCCCCTTAAGCTGCTGGTGAATCTGAGAGGCAACTATAGGATCGGCGACCACAATCTGAGAGACCTTAACCTCGTATAGAAACTCCTCCTTGTGGGCATTAAAATAACCCCTGAGTTCATTCTGAGAGACCGTTATATTCTTGCTTGCCTCAGCCAGCCATGCCTGAGTTAAAAGCTGTTTGCGATTCATCCCGTATGCAAATTTGAGCTGATCAAGGGCTACACGAACAGTATCCTTCTTCTCAAGCCCCATCCGTTTAGCTTCCCGGTACACTATCTCCTGCTCTATCCAGGCGTTTATGATCTCCATTGGATCAACCTGGTTACGGCTCTCCTGCGGAACGTAAAGGGTAACAAGGGTCTGGTAATCCTTAAGGGTAAGCTTGGATGAACCGACACTGGCAACAATCTTTGTATCGGTCCCGTCACCGCCTGCGGATCCGCCGACTACGCTCTGAACAAAGGGTGGGGACCATATAAGAAGCACAACAACAACCACCACAACCGCGCCTATAACGATGGCCCACGGCACCCATTTCTTTTTATTCGCCGGTTCCTTCTTTACTGACTCGTTCTTCACCGGTTTTTTCTTCGCCGATTCCTTCCTCATGAATTCTACTCCTCTATCCAGAAGACTCTGATTGGTTTATTTCCTCGAAAGTTCTTAACTCGACTCGCCCTCCGGCTCTTCCACCCTGCCTATAAGCAGAAGCAATCCCTCGTCAATCTCCACCTTGATCTTTTTGCGCAGCTCTTCGATAAACGCTGCCTTAACTTCCTTTTCCTTATCTACTCGCAGTCTGCGTTCGATACGACGCTCTTCGCTCTCGAACTCCTTGGTATAGGCCGGTTGAACGTCATCCACCTTGACAATCCCGAAGCCATTGTGGACTTCAAAGGATCTTGAGTACTGACCTTTTGCAAGTTTGAACCCTTGTTCCACGAAAGGTTTGAAGGAAACGTCGTCCGCTTTCCTGAAGCCTATCGAGCCTCCACGTTTGGCAGACTGATGGTCCGAAAAGCGACGGGCGACCTCTTCGAAGGGCTGGCCTTGACGCAGAAGGGAGGAAGCCTGCTGGATATCGCTGTAGGAGGACGTTCGGATGATTGAAAGTTTGCGTCTTTCAGGAACAAAGAACTCGTCAGGATGTTCATCGTAGTAAACGCGTACCTCTTCCGGGCTGACCTTGATCTTTGCGGCTACCTCTTCAGCGTATATCCTATTCCGTAGCTGAGAAGCTATGAAGCCATCGATCGCTTCCTTGACGGCCGGATCGCGATCCAGCTTGCGTTTGAGAGCAACACTGACAAGCGCCGGCCTCTGAGCTACGTATTCGGCAAAAGCCTGAAGCTGTTGAGGTGGAACGCCTTCCGGGAACCGGTTGTATACCTCAAGCATAGAACCAACGCTGTCTGTAACCTTTCCGTCAATCTTAATGGTCCAGACTGCAAGCTCGGCCTCACTCAAAGCATAACTGGGCTTGGAAAGCAGCGCAAGACCGGCGTTATTGTACTCGATCTTCGCTTCTTCAAGCAGCCTCTCCAGACTCTCGTAACTCAGCTTGCCCTGACGCATCCGCTCGATCTGCTTGATGATGGAGGCTTCCATCTCTTTGAAGGGCGGCTGATCCTCCTTCTCGCTGCGCTCGGCAAGGTAGTATATGTCGTAGCCGCCGGATTCATTCTCCATCGGTAAGGTGGTGTGTCCCTCTTTAAGACTGGAAAGCTCCCTGAACGCCGGGTCCTCGAAGAAAATGGATAACGGAATGGTACCTGCCTTGCCGCCGCTGCGAGCAGTGGGATGGCTTGAGTAACGTACCGCCAGGGTATCGAACGGCACACCAGCTGAGAACTCCTCCAGGATCAAGTAGCCCAACGTGTCCGAGTCGATATGAATGATACTCAGCGTAAGAAGGATCTTATCCGCCTCGTAGAAACGTTTCGCATCCAAACGCGAAGCCTTACCCTTCTCAACGACCTCTTTCATGTAAAGGGTGTTGATTAAGGCTCTGTCAACAACGTCCTGGAGACCTTCCTTGATGGTCGGATCCTCCTCGTATCCGCGACTTCTGGCTTCGGCTACCAGGAGTTTCTCTTCTATCAGTTTGTCCAGAGCCTTTTTCTTTGCCTCAAGCTCGGCTTCCTCGCTGGGGTAAGACTGTGGTAGGTAGACCGCAAGAAAGTCCTTCACCTTGACCGTCTCGTCTCCCACACGCACCAGGATGCGTTCTTCCTGCGTCCCGCATGCCAGAACGCTTACCAAGATAAAAAGGATCGGAAATGTCATTTTTCTCATAACCTGAAGTATAGCCTGAGCTCAGCCTTTGTCAAGTAAAAGTTTCACAAAAAGTCAATTTTCTTTGTCCATCATAAATGACAGGCCTAAAATCACCTGCTTACCAGACCCAACCGAGTACCGGTCTTAAAAAAAATCGAGAGCGGACAAAAAGACACTCATGTATCCCCATACGTAGATACCGCATTCAACGGACCACACTTCCTCAAAGTACCTGCGGCTAAAAGCATCCCTATAAGGTTTAATATCAACGTAAACAAGTGGCTTCAATTTACTTGACATGGATAACTTTTTTCTTATTGTTACAGAATAATTGAACACCACGAAAGCGAGGTAATATGCTTGAAAAACTAGAGGCGGCTTTAGGTTCCTCAAAGGTCGACTACACCGACGTTCGCTACGAGGATAACCGACGTGTCAACATCTCCTACGAGAACCGTGAGCTGCGCAGGCTTTCGGCAACTACCAGCAGGGGCGGTCACGTGCGGTGCTACACGAAAGGCGGAAAGGCTATACATTCGTTCTCTCGATTGGAAGATCTTGAGAAAGGAATAAAGCAGTGTGCGGCTGACTCACAGATTGCAGGCTCGCACCGAAAAGCCAAGCTCTCATTAGCCCCTACTGAACCTTTGCGAGGCCAGTTCATGGTTTCGCCGAAAAAGGATCCACGCGATTGGCCGCTTGAGGAGAAGCACGAGTTACTCAAGCACTATCGGAACCTCTTGATGGATGTCCCCAAGGTGGTTGTAGTCAACGGATCATACTCCGAGTGGTACTCGCATCGCTGGTTCGTCTCATCGGAAGGCACCGCTATCGAGTACGATCTTCTGATTTCAAACATCGGGTTTCAGATCACCGCCAAGGACGGCGACGTGGTGCAGTGGACTAGTCTCTCGGTGGGCGGCTCCGACGACTACGGCAAACTTCTGGGTAGAGAGGAAGATTTCCTGGAGCGCGGCAGGATAGCGGCCGAGCTTACCACCGCAGATCAACTGCCTGCAGGCAACTTCCCGGTGATCCTTGATTCTGATGAGGCCGCGGTCTTCATCCACGAGGCGTTCGGGCATCTTTCAGAGGCGGACGGTCTTCAGGATAACCCCGCGTTTTTGGCCAAGCTTCAGATCGGCGCAAAGTTAGGCTCCGAGATTCTAAACGTAACAGACGACGGCACGATACTTAACGTGCCGGGTGGACATCTGGTTGACGATGAAGGAGTGCGGACCCGTCGAACCGAGCTTATCAAGAACGGAGTCCTTGCTGGCAGGATGCACTCCCGGGAGACCGCGGCGGAGTTCGGTGAGCCGCTTTCAGGCAACATGAGGGCGGTCGGACCCCGGTTTACGCCAATCGTGCGCATGTCAAACATCTTTATCGAGAGTGGAACTTCCACTTTTGAGGAGATGGTCTCTTCCATAGATCACGGCTACTACCTTGTTGGAGCCAAGGGTGGGCAGACCTCAGGTGATGCCTTTACCTTCGGCGCACAGTACGGGTACGAAATAAAGAACGGTAAGCTCGGCGAGCTGGTTCGCGATGCTAACATGTCCGGCGAGTTGTTTGAGACTTTGCAAAACATCTCCATGATCGGCGACGATTTAAGATTTTCAGAGCGCGGGGGCTGCGGCAAGGGCGGAGGAGGCCCTATGCAGCTCAATGCAAAATCAGGCAAAGGTGCTCCCCACATCAAGATCAACAAGGTTACCCTCGGAGGTGCAAGATGATAGAGAAACTGCTCAACGCATCCCTTGAGCTCTTTGACGACTCGGAGATATACTATAAAGAAGAGGTGAATACCAGCGTTCGCTACGGGAACGGGGATTTAAGGAATATCTCCTCCAACCGGATCTCAGGCGTGATGATGCGGGTAAAGAGGGGTGGCAGGCTGGGCATCGCATCGGCCACCACCCTTGATGATCCTCTGAGCCTTTTAGAGCAGGCGGCGGAATCGGCAAAACACGGCGAGGAGATACCTTATTCCTTCTCCGTCGCTGCCGAGTTCCCCGAGGTTAAACCCTACTCTCAAGAGACTTCCGACTACCCCACGGAAAAGATGATCGAGATGTGCGAGCAGGCCAAAGCCGACGTCCTCAAGGAGCTTCCCGACATCTCCGTCAACATCACGGTAGAAAAGGAAGAGGAGAATATCCAGATCGCCACCTCGGGCGGCACCCGGGCCCAACAGATGGAAACCGGCCTGAGTTTCGTGGTCTCCGCACCCATAAGAGAAGCGGGCATGTCGGTCTACCGCTTCAAGACTGAGATAGCGCCGTTCGAGTATCCCGAAGAAGTAGTGCGTGAGTTCATACGCCGCTACCGGTGGACCGAGAACACCAAGACTCCCCAGACGAAACGTATGCCTGTGATCTGGGCTCCTCAGGCTCTTTACATGTTCACCTTGGCCCTTTGCGCTGGAATCTCAGGCGAGGAGCTGGTCAAGAAAACCTCTCCACTCATGGACAAACACGATCAAAAGATACTTTCGGATAAGATCACCTTGATTGACGATCCCCATTCGCCTCGCGTGGGTGCCAGGGGTTTCGACGACGAAGGCATACCTACCGAGAAGCGAGCGCTGGTCCAGAAAGGGGTGCTCAAGAGTTTTCTTCTCGATCTTCGGACAGGAGCGAAACTGGGCGCACGCTCCTCGGGCAACGGGTTCAAGAGGGCGCTGTTCGGCGGAGGCACGAGTTCGATGCCCAACCCCTGGCCCGCAAACCTGTGGCTCGAACCAGCTGATTCATCCCTCGACGAGATGATCGCCTCGTTGGATGAGGGCATTCTTCTCACCGGCGGAATGGGTTTCCACTCCTCCAACTACTCCCAGGGGCACATCGCGGTGCAGGCGATAGGGTTCATGATCGAAAAAGGCCAGGTTACAGGCCGCCTTGAAGGAACCATGCTATCAGGGAACATCTACGAGGAGTTCAAGCATGTACGCGCTATCTCCAAGGAGATCGAGCAAGGCCACGCCGGCTTCTATCCGTACGTGCTAGTGGATTCAATGCAGGTTGTTGGAAAATAATTTCACCCCGCACCGTTACTTCGCAACTTCGTTGGGTGGAAAAGGTAAGGGCACGGCACAGCGTGCCCCTTGAGCGGCTCATACGCTCATAGGGTATGCCTTGCCCCTACATCATCTTTTCGCCAAAGGCAAAAAGGAGCATTTCTTTTGGGGTGTCTAAATGCCGCGCTCCTTGCGTTTCTGGGTAAGATCGGCGATGTGCTTGCGTTCCTCCTCTGCAATCGCCTCGATAAGGGGATGATCTTGTTTATTCACGAACCGCATCATCTCGTGGTAGAAGAGAAGCGAATCCTTTTCAAGACCGATGGCGGCGTCGAATGCCATGGCCTCGTCAGGTGCTTCTTTGGCTAACCGTGCTCCCATGTTCTCATCTGCAAAGACCTCTTTGGAGACCAGTGCCGAAAGGTAGTCACGCGCCTCGTCCCAGTCGTAAGGAGCAACGTAGCCCTCTTTGGACAGCCTATCTCGCAGCTGTTTGAAACGCTCTATGTGCTCTTCTTCTTGACCTGCCAGGTACTTGAAAAACGTCTTCATATCAGCCTCGTTGGATTTTCTGGCAAGCTCTTCGTAGAACGCCTTGCCGTTGCGCTCGATCTGGATCGCCATCTCGCCTATCTCGTATCCTGAGAATTTGATGCCCACTTTACCTCCTTTAATTTACTCGACTATTTCCTGCAAGTTCAGTCCCGTTTTGCGACATCCAACCGTTTAGGATGAGTGTGTTACGGGCCTTCTTTGGGCTCCATATCCTGGCCGCAGCAGACGAGCGTCCCGGCTCCCGCCTTGGTAACCTTCACCTCCTGTCCGCAGATGTTGCAGACGTAGGTCTTTCCTTCTTCGGCCATTGGATCCTCCTTGTCTTTAATTCTAAGTTACCTCGATTCTTATCTTACCTGTTCCCAGCCGGTTGGCGTAAGCTAAACGACTGTCCGGCGGAGATCGTGTGCTCTCCTACAATTTACTCTAAACAAAAACCGGCTCTTGTCAAGAGAGAATCTGCTGTGATCCGGCAAGCTTTTGGGGACAAAGCACTTGACTACGCCCGTTTTTTGAATAGGATGCCTCATGAGTGATACGGCAAGCAGAATGGATTCCGACCCTCAAGCTGGCAGGCAAAAAAGAGCCATCCCTGATCTCTTCCTGCTGCAGTATCTTCCCATCATTCCCCGCGGGGTAGCGCTCGACCTGGGCGCGGGCAACGGTCGCAACAGCCTCTTCCTCGCCGAGCACGGCTTTGAGGTGGATGCGTTTGACCGCGGCACCGAATCAGTAGCAGAACTTATGAGGGCAGCCCAGGAGCGGAATCTGTCTGTCAGGGCGATAAGGAACGAACTCACCACCCTGACTATTCTCCCCAAACGCTACTCGCTCGCCGTAATCGCCTGGGTGCTGATGTTTTTAAGACACGGCGAACGCGATGGATTGGTTAAGATGGCCGTTCGAGGGCTTCTTCCCGGCGGATTCATTTACCTCGGGGTGTTTTCTACGACCGATCCCGGATACGCTCTGTGTAAGGAAAAATTCGACGAGATCGAAGAACGCACCTTCTTCGTACCCAAACGCAAGATGACCATGCACTACTTCCTCCCGGAAGAGACCAAGGCGCTTCTAGGGGGCCTTGAGTTGATCGCTTTCAAAGAAGGCTACGAGATGGACATAGGCCACGGTGAGCCGCACTACCACGGCCGCATAGAGGTAGTCGCCCGTCTGCCCAAAGAATAAAACCTTTGCGTCTTTCAAAATCCCTATACCTTGACTCCATCCGAATAAAATCTATAATCTAGAATATGCCTGTAAGAGAGTTTCGATGCCGCGACTGCGGCAACACCTTCGAGTTTCTGATCCTGAAGGAATCGGATGAGGCAAGTTGTCCGAAATGCAAGTCTCGCAATCTTGAGAGGTTATTGTCGGTATTCGGGATAGCAGGCGCGGTCGAGAAAGCCCGGACTTCCTCCGGGGGAAGTGGGTGTTCTACCTGTTCATCAAGCAACTGCTCCACCTGTAGATAATGCTCCTTTTGCTCAAAGCGCAAATGGAGCATTAAGGGGTTCCTAAAATGGAACGGAGTATTCTTCTGGGGTGCTAGTCGTTGCGCAACCAGTATCTCTCCTGAGAGACCTCCTCCAGATCGGCGGGCTCCAGCCCGAGATGGGACAGGGCGTTTTCCGGAATCTCAATAGGTAAAGGCTTGGGCCCGGTGCACTTGCCCTCAAGGAAGTTTACTGCGGCGGCAAAACCAGATATAAGTGATTCATCTATGGTACAATAGTAGAATCTCCCGTTGCGGCCTATAAGTGAAAGGTTTTTGAACCGATCTAAATAATCAAGGATTAGCTCGAGCGGCTCACGATAGCCAACGCTCCATACAGGATAAGCGTGCGGCACAAACACCTTTTCGGCCTTACCTATCTCAGAGCCCTCCAGCAGCCCCAACCGGCGTCCTGTATTGAGGGTGATATCCAAAAGGTCCTCAACCGGCGCGTTCCAGAACCGATCGCCCTCGTTGGCGAAGAATTCAACCACCAGTGATGAGTACCTTCCGTCAGGAACCATCTGTGGACTCCAGTTGCGTGGTTCGTGCCAGCGACTAAACGGAACCATCTCATCAGGGAAGTATATCCATGAATCATCGGTAACGTTGGACGCGTTGATGCGGATGAACAGTATCACTAGGTCGCGGTATCGAAGCCTGGAGGCCGCTGTAAGGACTTCAGGTGGAGGCAAGGGGTCAAGTGCGGCGACCAGAAGGTCAAGGTCTATTGATGAGGCAACCCATTCGGGTCCGATGGATTTTCTCCTGCCTTTTGGGTCTCGGCTGATGATTCTCGTGATGCGCTTGCCGTCGTGGGCGATCTTAACTACCTCATGCCCAAGATGAACCACTCCTCTACGCTTTTTTACCTCCCTTTCCAGATAACGAGCGATCTGTCCGATCCCGTGTCTTGGATAGAGGAAGCGGTCAACCAGGGTGGCGATATCGCCTCTGCGCGAGAAGAACTCACGAACCACCTTGCCCAGGGAGAGTCCCTTGATTCTGAGTGCTGCCCAGTCAGCTGAAAGTTCGGAAGGCTCAATCCCCCACACCTTCCGGGTGTAGTTTTCGAAGTTGAACTCGTATAGTGCGCGGCCGAACCGGTGGGTAACCCAATCCTCGAAGGAATCCTCTTTCCTGTCTCTGATACCTCGCACCTTTTCGATCAGGTAATCGGTAAGCATCTTAGCCGAATGTGTTAAGGGCAGCTTGCGGGCAACGTCTGACAACCGAACCGGATAATCGAAGAACTTCCTGTCGAGGTAGAAGCGGCTCTTGCGCTGGGTCATGATCAATTCATCGCCCAGAAGCTTCTTTAGGAACACGGCAAGATAGCGCGAGGGGCTGTAGTAGCGGTGCCCGCCAAGGTCGTGGTAGTATCCGTCGTCGGTGCGGCGGGTAAGGGCGAGTCCGCCGGGGATATTACGCCTTTCAAGAACTTGTGCAGATACACCCGCTTTGGCCGCGAGGTAAGCCGCACCCAGCCCGGCGGTGCCCGCACCAAGCACGCAGAGGCAACATTCCCTACTCATAGCCGACGTAGCGTGTTTGTCTTCTTAAGATTGCCGGATGCCAATCCGTGTGCGGCCAGAAGCGCGGCAAGCGGCAACAAGGGCAGGAAGTGACGAGGCTGTCCTGCCGGACCGGTAACACCCATAAAGTAAATCGCTACCATGAATGCCAAAAGATTGAAGGGTGATCGAAAACCCTTGATTAAGAATCCCCTGAGTGCCAAACCGATGATAAAAAGTTTGAAAAGAAACGCAGCCACGTACAAGAAAAAGATACCCCCTGTAGACACAACACGCTCTTCCCATATCAACCGAAGGGCTTCACCAAAACGCAAAAGAAGAATCTCTGTGTGAATTAAGGCACCGATGGATCTAAATTCCAATTGAGGATTTGTATAAAATCTAGGAAATTCAATCAATCCAAGAGGCAAAAAAGTCTTAAGAATCCCTGCAAAGTAAATCCCTGCGTAACGAACCGGATGCTTGATCACATAACGTATAGCTTCCCGGCTGGCGATGAAAAAGCTATCCGCATGGCTAATTGGCCGCCCATGTCTTTCGAATGCCCTCTCCTTTATATCAAATTCCGCCTCCAGCGGGGTTTTCTCTTCAATCACGGTTTTCACAGGAGCGGCGTGCCGTTCCACAAGATTTACCCACTGGACACTGGATAAGAAGAACCGGCCGAAAACCAACCGATTGCGAACAAACCAGGGTGAGACGATAAGAATATAGGATAATAGGAGCACACCGTATCCCATAAGACGCGCTCGTGTAGGTTTTTTAGTCAGAAAAAGAAAGGGAACGAGAAGGGGAAAATACAATCCTACTGGACGGATGAGGGTAGCTATCCCCAGTAACACACCTGCCCCCAAGCCTGATCTTATGGACGCCTTCTCTTCGAAGAGCCGTAACACAAACCATAAACTCGGGATGAGAAATGCAAGGAACAGCACATCCGGCATCAGCTGAACCGAGGAGAAAGCAAGACCCATATCGAACAGAAGAAAGATCCCAGTGATGATCCCTATCTTTATCGAAAACCTCTCACTCCCCCAACGTATCATCAGCGCTACTAGAGCAAGAACCAACAAAATCTGGATGACAACCATCACATAGAATACACGGCCACAGATTGCGTAAATTCCTGCCAAAAGTAAAGGATAAATCGGGACGAAAGCAGAATCTGCAGTATAGGATAGAGCAGTGGCCAGTGAATATCCGTTACCACTCAGGAGATTCTTAGCTAAGAGTTCATAACGCATCGCATCAGGCGTTACAAAAACACGCAATGGATCAACCAGTCCAGGTATAAGCAACAGAAAATACACCGCCAACGAGACACCAAGCAATACGATTAACCATCTATGTCTCACTGAGGTAGAGCGGAGATCAAATCGGCAATTCTTCATTGGTCTTGCTCTCCTTCAAAGGAAGGCCCTTATTCATATCAGGAGGGGGTGTCATGAGGCGGACTCTTAGCTTCTGAAGGTATACCGATGGCTAATCCATGTGCTGCAAGAAGCACTGCAAGCGGCAACAAGGGCAGGAAGTGGCGAGGCTGTCCTGCCGGGCCGACAACACCTATAAAGTAGATCGCTACCATGAATGCCAAAAGATTGAAGGGTGATCGAAATCCCTTCTTAACGAATCCCTTTATCGCCAGTACGATAATGAAGATATTGAACAGCAACCCCAGCACGTAGACAACAAACACCCAGCCGGTGGGTGCTATACGTTCCTGCCAGATCACCCTTAGCGCCTCTCCCACATCACCCTTCAGAATAGCCTTTTGGACGGGGGGAGTAAGGTTTCTGATCCCTTGCTCAGGGGAAGCGTAAAAAAGCAGGAATTCGGCAAACCCCAAGGGGAGCAGGGTTTTGACCACACCTGCGGCATAGAGCACTGTGTATCGACCTGGATGCTTCAGGATGTAGCGCACGGCTTCCCGCCCGGTAAAGATGAACCCCTCCGCTTCATTGCGCGGTTCGCCGTATCTTGCAAAGGCGGCCCGCTCCAGATCGGCTTCCGCTTCGTTGATACTCTTGCCCTCGATGCTGGCCTTTATGGGTGCGGCATGAATATGCGATAGGTTAAAGGACTGAACGGTAGAGAAGAAGAGGTGCCCGAATACTACCCGATTTCGAATAAACCAGGGAGAGACAACCGCGATGCAGACCAGAAGCAGCGCTCCGTAGCCGAACAAACGAGATCGGCCAGGCTTACCGAAGGGTTTGATGAAGAAAAGAAGGGCGAGGATAAGGGGGAAGTAGAGTCCAATCGGGCGTGTTAAAGCGCCCAGCCCCAGAAGCAGACCCGCACCAAGACCGGAACATACGGGACTATATCCTTGAAAAAGGCGAAGCACCAACCATAAACCAGGGAGAAGAAATACAAGGAAAAGGATATCAGTCATGATCTGGGTAGAATAAAAGGCAAGGCACAGATTAAGTAGAAGCAGGATGCCTGCAATGATACCCGCCTCCTTGGAGAACTGCCGAATTCCACACCACGTCAGCCCTGCGATAAGCGCAAGGCTCAAGATAACCTGGATTATCACAACAGCATAGGGCGATTGTCCGAATACTGCATAGATACCGGCTATAAACAGTGGATAGCCGGGTACCATGGTCGAGTTCGGATTGTAGGGAGGCAAGGCAGCCAAGGAGTAGCCATTGCCGGAAAGCATGTTTAAAGCCAGGCTTTCGTAGCACGATGAATCAGCCCATACAAATAGCCTTGAGGAATCTTTGAGCGCAGGGATAAGTAGAAGGAAGTGGATCGCCAGCGAGAGAGCCAGAAGCAGAAATAGCCACCGATTGCTCCTTAAGGTCTCCCCAAGATTCAATCGGCAGCCGTGCATTTAATAAACTATTCCAGGGATTCTTCAGCCTCGGCGCGCAGGTTCTTGAGATAGGTGCGGGCCGCGGAGGAAAAGGAACCAGAAGGGTCTATCTCAAGTACCGCTTCGAAGTCGCTGCGTGCGGCATCACTCTGGCCTTGCTCAAGACGCGTCTTACCGCGCTCAAGATAGGCCTCGGCGATCCTGGAGCGGACAAGTTCGTTTCCGGGATCCCTCTTCAGGGCTTTTTTATAGTCGTTAAGCGCGGCGCTATATTCGGCCTGGTCAAGGTATACCCTTCCCCGATTCAGATAGGCGCGGGTAAGTCCTGGATCGAGGAGCAACGCCTTGGTGTAGTCGGCCTCTGCTCTGATTAGATTACCCATCCTGTAGTAGGCGGTGCCGCGATTGTTGTAAGCCAGGGCGTAGTCCGGTCTCAGCTCAATCGCATGTGTATAGTCGGCTACGGCTTCCTCGAGACGATCTGTATCCGCATACAGGGCACCTCTGTTGTTGTAGGCCAGGGCCGAGTTGGAATCAAGCTCTAAGGCCTGATCGTAGAACCCCAAGGCCTCCTCAGTTGCCTCTTCATAGTCCGCACATAAGGCAAGGTTGAGGCATATCTCCGGGTTCAGGGAATCTAACTCACGAGCCTTCTCGTATATCAAACGAGCCTGGTTGTAGTTCTCCTTCTTGAAGTAGACGTTGCCCAGGTTGTTGTAGTAGTCGGCCCTTGTCGAATCGAGCCTTATAGCCTGCTCGAAGTCCAGCCTTGCCTGATCTAATGCCCCCATGTGCATATAGGTGGTAGCGCGATTGTGGTAGTAGACCGCGTCCTTTGGGCTAAGCCCTATCGCCTTACTGAAGGCGGCGGCTGCGGCCTCGTAGTCGGCGAGCGCGTCGTAGGCCAACCCCATACGGTTGAAGGGCTCGGGCTTCTGGGGCTTCTTCTCCGCATATCCCTTGTACAGCTCGGCGGCTTTGGCATAATCACCCTGTTCGAGAGCCGTATCTGCATCGCGGATCAACCGCGGGGTGCAACCGAGTAACGTAAGGAGAACGGCTAAAAGACACGCCATATAAAGAAACTTCTTCACGATCAACCTCCGGGTTTTCTTGTTTGCTAAATCATACCGAGAGTTTGAGAGGTGTCAACTTTTAAAATCATACCGCAACTGAACCAACCACTTGACAAGGCTCCAAAAACTGGATAGCATTGATATAACGAGTCGGATGTTTCTTCTGAAGATTGAGAAGCAGCCGCACTCATTGCAAATCAACCAAGGAGGAGTAATGGGACCATCCAAAAAGCTGCCGCTAGTGGTGGCATCTATATTTCTTGTAGTTGGACTATTCCTCTCTCTAAGCTGCGCCAGCAACAATCTACCCTTGATCCCGTCAGACCCACACCCGAGCGACGGTGCTATGGGTCAGCCGAGGAGCCTGACGCTTTACTGGAGCGGAGGGGACCCGGACCCGGAGCTCTGCTACTACGACCTCTACTTTGGAAACACAAACCCCCCGCCCCTTAAAGAGGTCAACCTGCTGGAAAGACACTGCGAGATCGCCGACCTCGACACCAACACCACCTATTACTGGATGATAATGGCCCAGGACGAGCAGGGCGATACCGCTGCCGGGCCGATATGGTCGTTTAGCACCGCAAGGGATGACTCATACGAACCTAACGACTGCTTTAACTCCGCTTACGGCCATCTGGTGTTCGGAGCCGTCTACGAATCATGGATCTGGGACTGGGAGGATTATTATGACTTCTACTACTTTATTCCGGATACCAGTGGTATCGTTAAAATCGATCTCTACAACCTGCCCGCAGACTACAACCTGGTCCTTTTTAATGAGAGGCAGGAAGGAATCGGTTACTCCATGAGATACGGAAACATCCCTGAATCAATCTCCTACCACGTTAACGAGTCGGATATCTACTACGTAGGAGTCTTTCAATACGGTCCTGCAGACTCTACGGACTCCTATCTCCTGAAGGTAGACTACGTCCAGGGCCACGACTCTTACGAACCAAACGACTTCTTCGATGAGGCATACGGTCCACTGGATTTTGATATGACCTACCAATCATGGATATCCACCCCGTACGATGTAGACATCTACTACTTCGTCCCCCCCATTGAAGACCGAATAGTGATCGATCTCTACACCCTGCCTGCAAATTACGATCTCGCCCTGCACGATTCCTCCTACAATCGAATAGCCGCATCCGAGAATGAAGACACTGTGAGTGAGCGGATAGAATTCGACGCCTCGGCCTCCGAGACGTACTATGTGGCTGTATATTCTTACGAAGGGTACGATGCTTTTGATTCCTATTACCTGGCGGTTCATTATTCCGAAGCCATCCATTCATGGGGACTTATGCTTGGGGAGAAAAAACTGAGAATCGATTGAAAAGCATTAAGTCAATAGCCTTCCCCCTATTTCCTTGAGGGAGATAGGGGGCTTTTTAAATATCTCCGGGATGATCTGCCCGACAACATTTTCCAACTACCTGTAGGCAGCAAATAAATCACTCAAAGGATAGGGAAGCAACGTCGCCCCCTTGACTTGTTCGAAATCCGCACTATACTTCCAGAAAGAGGATAGCATCGGCGATCTACTATCGGAGGACGGCAAAGCCTGAATTAAAATCGACGTCGAGTGAATTAGCCGGTGTTTGACATTCTTGCTTTCGTATACTGGAGACGTTGAGAGAATCTAAACTTAGTGGAGGAGGTTCTATGGCAAACGCCAGGGCGCGGTTGCGAACGAAGAGGATTTTCAACCTTATGATCATAGGCGCCGACCGCAGGACGCGCAACGCGTTCATTCAGTCACTCCTGGGCGAAAATAATATGGAGGAAGAAAATGGGCTCCCGCTGTTGAACTTCGGCAAGGTTAAGTCTGGATCTTACAGTGTCAACTTGTATGGGATTCCGTCGGACCCTCGCTTTGCTAAGATATGGCAGGCATTTGCCCCCAAGGTAGAAGGGATGATCCTTCTGGGCGGCGCCGGTTCCGAAAAAGATATAAGTAACCTGAACTACGCGCTTTCCCTCCTGCGCGAGGATGTAAAGGGCCCGGCAATACTGGTCAACACCGACCCTGTCCATTACGAAATCCCACTTGAAGAGAATATGCCGGACGTGAAGACGTTTACCTGTTTTCCTTCCGACCGCATCAGGGCAGCGGGGATACTGAAGGATCTTCTTGCCGAACTTAACTGCCGTTAGCCATCGATATCAAGACACCAATCAGATCGAGGATTCTCCCGTGGTTGGAGTAGGTTTCCTTTCCCTCGGCAATCGAAATTGCCCACTCCCCTCAGTTCCCTCCAACCAGGTGAGAGGAATTAGTTAAGCGGCGTTGCACAGCAACGACGTAGGGTGGTAATCCCCCTTTAGTTCCCACTTAGTAAGAGGAATTCAGTGGGATCAAAGAAATCAAGAAATAGCAGCTTAGGCCTTAATATCCTCAATCCTAAAAGCCTGACTGTTCCACCATGTAGGTGTACTCGATCAACGAGCAAGTCCCTCTCGCTTGACAAACCTACCTGGAGTGGTATATTGTTTCAAATACTGGAGGGAGACATGAAAAGGTTCCTGCGGCTCTGTGCCGCGATCGTAGTGGTTTTCATCGCAGCAGGTTGCATGACAACCACGAAAACCCAACAGCCAGACCAGAATGACGTTCAAACGGGCTATCCTGGCAAGTGGGAACAGGCCACCCTTACAGAGGACGAGTTCGGATTCAAACTTATCGTCGTCCGGCAAAACGACGAAAAGTGGGTTCTTGAATCAAAAACCACATGCTTCTGGACAAGGCAGCTGGTAGGCAGGACGGTATGGCTCAGATGGGGACCTGTGGAGTCGTTCCTTATGAACGATCAAGGTCAGATCTGCGAGTTCTGGACTGGGGAACGTATGGAGTAAGAAGACCCTCGTGTTTTGGCGTTGACAAGCCGAAGCAGCTCTATATACTTGCATGGAGGAAGATATGACCGGACCGGTTGAGTTGATTGAAACCAAACGCCGCGTGGCAATGGTTATTGTCAAATCCGTCCCGGACAAACCCGGTATCGCGGGCGAACTCTTCTCGCAACTGGGTAAAGCAGGCTTCAACATAGAGATGATATCCGAAAGCAGTGTATCAGGTGGATCGGCTGAGGTTTCTTTCGCATTAAACGAATCGCAGGTAAAAGAGGCGGTGGCGCACCTCGAGAGCCTTGATGTTCTAAAGAGAAGCGAGTTCGTGATAGAAAAAGGAAGGGGTATCTTGACGGTTTACGGAAAGAATCTTGCGCACGAGCCGGGGATCGCTGGCAAGATATTCTCTATACTGGCCCAGGAAGCCATAAACATCGATATGATCAGCACCTCATTTACCGCTATAAGCGTGCTCATAAAGGATTCTTACCTCACACCGGCCAGGAACCTTCTAAGCCGGGAGCTTGGATTGGATGCTTGAAGGCAAGATAGAGCGACAAGGATTCCTGGATATAATCCAGCTTTTGACCATGAGCCGCAAAACAGGTCGGCTAGAGATCACGGGAGCCGCCGAAGGCTCGCTTTTCTTTTCTAAAGGGGAGTTGCTCGACTGCCGGATGGGCAAGCTAACAGGAGACGAAGCGTTTATAGAACTCTTCATCCTCGTCGCCGGCAACTTCGAGTTCCACGAGGAAAAGATCCCGGTTGAGCAACGCATCAACAAGTCCTTAACCGACCTTCTCATGGCGGCCTCGAAGCAGGCGACACAGTGGGATGCCGCATGCAAAGAGCTGCCCTTCGAGGATGCGGCGCTGGTTCTTGCACCGGTGGACCCTAACTCCGAGAAGGAATTCAACTTCAATGCCCTGGAATGGGCCATAGCCTCCCATATCAATGGACGCCGCTCATTTGCCGAGATCGCACGTCTGCTTGCACAATCCAAGACCAAGGTAGCCATAACCATAGCTGCACTGAAAAGCCAGGGGCTTATCACAACCGAAGACGAAGGCTCTGCAATACTACGGACCGTCTTTCGTAAAACCGCTGAAGTGCTCTATCACCTGATAGATACTCGCCTCAAGTCTCGTGTAAAGGATCGCGTCTTGATCGAGTTCAACAAGTGGACGTTCTCCAAGGGATTTGATATACGACTGCTTGACGGCGCCGGGGTAATCAACAACATCCCTTACGACATGCCGCTTGACGACAAGATTATAGCCTATAGGCAAGCGTTGGAACAGCTGTACGAAGCGGTCCAGGCCGGACTCAACCGTAATGAGCTGCAGGATCATATGGCTGAACTCTACGAATACCTCAACGAAAACGAACGCAAGTGTGTGTCCGATTATGAGCTTAATAAGTTTATCCCAACCCGGGGAAAAAGAAGAAAGGAGGAGGCTAATTTTTGGGAAACCCCACCCGACTCCATGGGTCCAGATGGGATCATCACGAGATAATAACTAGAATTTAACCCCGGGCATAGATCGTAGATCTTAAAAATCAATCGCTTAGAAGCGTAGATCAGGAATTGAATCCATCCCCCATATGACTCCCCGCATGATGCACGCAACCCGCCAGTGCTGCATCGCAAGGCTGCACAAAACGCAGGCAGACCTCTACGCCTCAGGCAGCGCCGCTTTCAGCTTTTCCGCGTAGATCTTGCTTACGTAACGGGCAGCGCCAAGGTTCGAACCGCGAGGCACGCCTATCGCCAAAAACGCCTTGCCCTCATCATCAAGCTGTTTGGTGAGAAAGTGAGCATCCACCGTGGATAGAAGGTTGTCCACCAGCCTCCCTTTCTTTACCTCGTCAACGATCCTTGAGATACTGCGCATGACATCGGTTAGCACCGCGCTCGTGAGCTCAACGTTCTCGCCGCCCTCTCGGGTCTTGCAGGCAAGCACCAACCCATCATCGCCGACAACGCATATCGAAAACGCCTCCCCGAGCCACTCGGCTATCTCCTCAAGATACTTCTGCAACTCACGCATCAGGTGCCTCCTTAATCTCTTTTAGACTCAATCCTAATGATGGATTTGGCAATGTCAAGAAATCCGAAATACTTGACAGATTCCCTTTCTGCGGTTAAAGTTTGTGAATTAACACGTCAATTCTCGATTGATAAGGAGGAACCATGAGAGGTCTGATTATTCTGGGCGTTTTAGCCTTGAGTGTTCCGGCTGCGGCCGAGATTCACTTCACCGAGGTGGATGTTGCTACCTTAGGCATAGACGAGATTGCCGGCTCGCCGAGCTTTGTTGATTACAACTCCGACGGCATCCTGGACTTCTGGGCCGGATACGCCTACATCAACGACGGCTCCGGAAACTTCAGCAAGCTGTCTGAAAGCCGCTGGGGCGGCGGTCGTGTGGTCTGTTTCGGCGACTACGACAACGACGGCTACCCGGATATACTGACCACACGACGTATCTCCGTAAGTGACTCACTGGATACGTGTTTTATCCTCCTGTACCGCAACCAGGGGCCGCCGGATTACGGTGTTGAGGACGTAAGCATTGCTGCAGGACTCACAGACACGATCCTGAACCGCGATCTGGTGGACGTTGCCTGGCTTGACTACGACTCGGACGGCTGGCTGGACTTCTACGTCTCAAGCTACGAATTCCCGGTCAACTCCGCCGTTGGACACCCGGATTACCTTTATCACAACCAAGGCGACGGAACGTTCAGTGACGTTTCCGTGCAAGCTGGAGTGACCATCCGGACTCTATGTTCAAGGGGAATAAGCGTTGGAGACTTCGACAACGACGGTAAGGTGGATATCTTCGTATCCGTGTATCGGCTTCAGCGAAACCTTCTTTGGCAGAACCAAGGCGACGGAACGTTCACTGACGTGGCCGATGAGAAAGGCGTAATCGGTGAGGGTTCTCTCATCTACAAGGGGCACAACATCGGTGCGTGCTGGGGCGACTACAACAACGACGGGTATCTGGATCTATTTACCCCGATCACCCACCACCCCGGCTACCCTGGCGATTCAACCAACCATCTGTGGGCCAACGACGGCCCGCCCGGCTGGACGTTCACCGACTACATCTGGGAAAGCGGTATCATCAACGCGGAGATTGGTTCGGCCCCTTCCTGGGCAGACTACGACTCGGATGGCGATCTTGACCTTTACTGGGTGAATCTCTATGGAACCCCGGGCCAGCAGGGCTGGCTTTACCGCAACGACGGTGACAACCAGTTCACCGACGTATCGGTGGCTACAGTTATTAAGACGTGGGGTGGCACGAGTTACTCATTGTGGGGTGACATCAACGGCGACGGATTCCTTGACGTATACCTGTCTTACTCAGACCATAACAGCATCTACATCTCCGATGCCTCAAACGGCAACCACCGGCTCGTGTTGAATCTTAAAGGGATAAAATCCCCCCAGAGATTAGACGACACCACGAGCAACGTCTCCGCGATAGGTGCCCGGATTACCGTATGGGCGGGCGATCTCATGGTAATGCGCGAGCTGGCGCCTTCGGCAGGCAACGGATACGGCTCGCCGTTCAATCACTTCCTTCACTTCGGGCTGGGCGCACATGAGGAGATAGACTCCGTTGTAATCCGCTGGCCTTCAGGACTTGTTGAACGCTACAACTCTATTCCTGTAGATACCACCCTTACAATTACCGAGTATAGCGGCGTGGAAATTGGGGAATCCGGCAAACAGAGCCCCTCGATAACGGCATTTACCACCGACGTCATCTTCTTCCGCGATCAAGTGAGGTTCAGCGCCACGATTCCCGAAGGTGAAAACGCACGGATCGGCATCTTTGACGCCACAGGCCGCATGGTCGCGGTGCTTAAACCTGAAATCAAGGATGATATCTGTGAAGCTGCATGGCGGCCGGGAGAGCTGGTTCCGGCAGGCGTCTACTTAGCCCGGCTCCTGGGAACCAATGCCGAATCTGTAAAGATCATCTATGTCAGGTGATCCTTAAAGGGATTCAACCCCCGGGGAGATCGAACGATCTCCCCCTTCTGTTTATCTCAGAATCCAAAGCGGACTCTAACGTATAGGCACCTCGATCTGGTAGGGCATGAGGTAGAGAAGGTTCTCGGAGAGCCATGAAGGGAGCATCTTAAGATTAAGAATCGAGGTTTCGCCCAAGACCTCCTCAATGTCGATCATGGGTTCGGGCTTGGGATAGATGACCACCTGCACATCCTCTGGGAGATCGGCCATCTTGCGCGCTTCTTCTAAAGCGTCCATGAGACCGCCAACCTCGTCTGCAAGACCGACTTTAACGCCATCAGGGCCTGACCAGATTCGTCCGCGTGCCACCGAATCTACCTCATCGAAGGTCATGTCCCGGCCTTCGGCAACGCGGCCCACGAACTCGGCATAGCCTTCGTTCATCATCTGTTGCATGAGGCGGGCTTCGGCTTCGTCAAACGGACGGTCGGGACTGAACATGTCGGCGTGAGGGTAGAGTTTTATGGTTTCACGGTTGATGCCCAGCTTCTCGTTCAAACCCTTGGTCACGAACTTGCCGCCCAGGATGCCTATGGAGCCGGTAACCGTTGTCGCGTCGGCAAAGATCTTATCAGCCGGAGCGGCGATGTAGTAGCCGCCTGAGCCAACCACGCCGGCCATGGACACTATGACCGGCTTTTCCGCGGCAAGATCGGCAAGGGCTCGGTTAATGATCTCGGACGCCAACGCCGAACCGCCGCCAGAGTTGATGCGGAACACCACCGCCTTGATTTGCTTATCGTCCTTCACCTTCTCGAGAACCTCAGACATCGTGGTTGATCCCATGTACTTGCCGCCTATCAACGGGATAGGTATTGGACTGTCTGAACTCTTACCGGTGACGATGCTGCCCTCGGCAACTACGATGGCCACCTTGCCCCGCTTGAGGAGATCAATCTGCTCTTCCTCCCCGATCCACGAACGAGGCACCTCATTCGGCTTCTTGTTGAGCTTTGCCAGCTTGATGCGTTCAGCCTTTTCACCAAACTCTTCCTTGATGATGCTATCGAGATTCAAAGCAAGGCCTAAATCATCCACCAGACCGAGCATCTTGGCGGTGTCTCCAGAGACCATGATACGCTCGTTCATGAACTTCTCGAACTCGACGCGAGAGATATCCCTGTCGCGTTCGATCGCACCCAGCATCTCATCGTACAGTGAAGCAAGGTAGGCCTCAAGCTGTTCCTTATCCTCATCCGAGGGCTGGGAAAACTCAAATAGCTCATAGGCAGATTTGTACTCACCTACCCGGTAGAAATCGGGTTCTATACCCAGCTTGTCCAGAGTTCCCTTGACGTGCAGGGTTCGTGCGTACATGCCGACAAATGATACCTCTCCGGTAGGAACCATCCATATCTTATCTGCCACAGATGCGAGATAGTATGAACCGATGCCGTAGCCTTCTGCAAAGGCCACGATCTTGAGCCCGTCCTCTCTCAGTTGAGCCAGTTCTGCTCGGATCTCCTCTGCCTGATAGATGGAGAAGCTGGCGCCGCGAAAGTCGAGAAGGATGCCCTTTACGTCCTTGCGCTCGCCCAGATCACGTAGCTCGCGCAGCAAGTCGTAGAAGGTCTTGGATTTCCGCATAGAGAAGGAGATGAAGGCGAATTTGATACCTGAGGGCGAAGGTTCCTCAGGCCGACCCTTGGGCACCCAGGCCACGACCTTGGGTCCGGGCTTCTTTAATCGGATGCCGGGATAGCGGGGGAAGGAAAATCCGAGGTTGATGCCCAAAGCGCCATCCGAGTTGTAGGTTGCTCCAAGCTTGACGTAAGTAAGACCGAACTCGGCACCAGCCATCCAGGAAAGCCCTTCTTCGCCGTTAAGCGGTTGTGTAACAGTGCCGGAGAGAAGAATACCCGAAATCGGTTCGACCCCTAATCCCACCTTCAGATCATCGAAACCACCACGGTAGGAGAGGTCGCTGAATAGGGTAACCCGATCGGTGAAGGGGCGAACGCCCAGGCCGATCGTCGTACCCAAAGTATCACCTGTTCGGAGCATCCCACCTAATGCAAGCCAGTTCAAAGGGTTAGACTGAGCGCCGAAGTTCCAGAACTTCTGTTCTCCCCAGTTGTAAGCTCCGCCCAGACGAAAGCGTTTTCCTAAAGGCAATGCCAGGCCAGCCGACCACACACCCGTAACACCGGTGGAATCGCCCCTACGGTAGCCAAATCCTGCGGCACCAGCACTGAGACCAAATCGAAGGTTCGGGTTATCCACGAATAGACTGAATCCGCTCTGAAGCTCTACACCCTCTGAGTGCAGCCCAAGACCTGCAGGATTCGTCCAGATAGCGTCCGAGCGCTCGACGAAGCTAACCGATGAGGAACTGAAGAATCCCAACCCTGCTGCTAAAAGAATTAACGCCTGTGACATAGATCCTCCGAATCTTTGGTTGTTCGTTTCCCTACTCTAGAAGACGAACCGCACGGGGCGATGTTTCATAATCTAGATGCAAAGGTGGGGTTAGCAGACTCCGGGAACGACACATTTAACCCCTTGACAAACGCACATTTTTACCTATGATTAAGTTATGAAGGAGGATGATATGGTGATTAAAAAAATCTGGAGTGTTGGTGTAGTCGCGTTTGTAATCCTCCTGGGATGCTCAGTAAACGAGTTCGGGATAGAGAAACCCGATTACTTCCCGCTCGATGACGGCAACACCTGGGTTTATGAAGTGCAAACGGATGGGGCGGCCTATACCCTTGTCTGCGAGATGATCGAACTCGAAGCAGGGATATTCGGATACCACAGCTACATACAAACTGATCAACCCTCTATTATGGCAGCAGATGGCCCCGAGTCCACCGAACCATTTGGCGACTCTGCAAAGGTAATTATAGATTCCGCATTAAACGTACCCCAGTGGGGATGGGCAATACCGGTAAACCCGGTGGAACTTGTTGAGCAAGCGAGCTACACTGTCAAGACACCTGCGGGAACCTTCGAGGATTGCATCTTTATCGAAGGCAAAAAAGATGTTGATGGAACCCGTTTCGATGCCTGGCTGGCTCCCGAGGTCGGACCTGTCTATATAACCAAGTGGTCCTGCGGTGAAACGCTCATCAAGGAACTTCGCCTGCTACGTTTCCGCCCTGCTCCTTAATCGAAAGCCGTCCACAGATACCCATAAATCTCGCAAGGACCAAGGTCTCTAATAAGACTGTTCCATCTAATACAAAAGATAGATTTCAGCGACCTTTCCAAATAGTCGTACGCCCCCATCAAACAACACATGCTCCAAGGACTTGACGTTCAGGCGTTTATTCTTATATTCATGTCAAGTCAAGTAAAGCATCCTAGGAGGAGATATGTCGTACTGGGAGTTTCTAAAGGAAAGCGAGGTCTTCAACCTGCTTGAGAAAGCGGAATGCAAGGCCATAGCCGAGTTGGCCGAGGAACGCAAGGTCAGTCGGGGCTCAATCATCGGCAAAGAGGGAGACAAAGGTGAGGAGTTCTATCTTGTTGTCGAGGGGCAACTTGAGATCAGTATCAACGCTGCGCTTGCCGAGTCGATCCCTGTAACGATTGCCACCGTGGGGCAGGGGCAGATCTCAGGATGGTCCTCGATGTATAAGGACGGCAAGCTGACCGCCACAATCAAGGCGGCCAAGAACTCCAAGGTACTGGTATGGAACGCACAAAAGCTGCACGAGTTTCTGCTGCGCAACTGCGGGATGGGCTACCGCATCCTGCAGCAGCTCTTGGCCGTGGTTGCCCGCCGCCTGGTCAACACCCGCGTTGCGCTCATGGGTTGCGTAATGGAGCGTTAATGCTCCTTTTCTCCTTCGGAGAAAAGGAGCATGTGGGGTTTGTGGTTTGACAAATCGAACCGAAGCGAGTAGACTTCCCCATGGTCTGGATAGAAGAACTCAAAGAACATGTGGGGAAAGAAGTAACCCTTAAGGGATGGGTCTACAACAAAAGGGACTCAGGAAAAGTTCGCTTCGTTCTGCTCAGAGACGGAACAGGAATCCTGCAGTGCGTGTTCGTAGGCACCGAGATTGACAAAGAGACTTACGATCTTGCCGACTCCTTGAACCAGGAGGCGGTGGTGGAGGTGTCGGGGCTAGCGAGAGAGGATACCAGGGCACCAGGCGGGGTGGAGCTTACCGCCAGATCCTTGAAGCTTATTGCCGATTCCGCAGACTATCCGATCACACCAAAAGAGCACGGGATAGACTTCCTCTTGTCGCGACGGCACCTGTGGCTACGCTCAAGCCGCCAGCACGCACTCCTGAGATGCCGGGACACCATGATCCGCACATTCCACGAGTTCTTCGGAGATAGGAGCTTTATACTTGTTGATCCTCCCATGATCACCCCGACCTCGTGCGAAGGTGCAACAACGTTGTTCGAGATCAAGTATTTCGACGATGTAGCCTATCTTTCACAGTCGGGCCAGCTGTACATGGAACCTGCAGCCGCCGCGTTCGGAAAGGTCTACTGCCTCGCCCCCTCTTTCCGGGCGGAGAAGTCCAAGACCCGCCGCCACCTTACCGAGTTCTGGCACCTAGAACCCGAGGTGGCGTTCCTTGATCTCGCGGGCGACATGGAGCTTGCCGAGGATATGCTCCTATTCGTGGTCAAAAGACTCCTGGAGCGCAGGCCGGACGAGCTGAAGCTTTTTGGTAAGAAGGTGGAAGGATCCGAAGAGCACCTCAAGCTTTTAGAAAGTCTGGACAAGTCCTTCTACCGCCTCTCCTACACCGACGCGGTCAAGATGCTTAACGATAATGGGATTAAGATGCAGTGGGGCGAAAAGTTCGGGGCGGATGAGGAGGCGGTAATCTCTCGTGAGTTTGATAGACCGGTGTTCGTCCATCGTTACCCGAAGGCCTCCGCCCCCTTCTATATGAAGGAGGACCCCGCCGATCCGGATGTTGTCTTAAACTTCGATCTTCTGGCCCCTGAAGGCTACGGCGAGATCATCGGCGGCTCGCAGCGCGAGGACGATCTTGCCAAATTGGAGGCGGCGATCCAAAGACAAAAATTGCCGCGAGAGCCCTTGGAGTGGTATCTTGATCTCAGGCGCTACGGGACATTCGAACACTCCGGCTTCGGGATAGGAATGGAACGGACCCTGGCGTGGATCACCGGCGTCCACCATATCCGGGAGACGATCCCCTACCCACGTTTGATCGACAGAATCTACCCCTGAAGGTATAGCCCTGTACCTCAAGGATCAACCCTGACGTATTCTCCACGAGCAAGCGTTGCCTCGTAGGCGCGGGTGGATGCGATTTTGACCGGCGAAAATTTATTTATTGGACTTAAAAGTAAATCTAGCGAACAATTTATTAAATCAACTGATGCGCCCTATAAGCTCTTGACAAGGCTCGCTGGGAGCATACAATTCTGGGTATGGGCGGTTTCAACTCGCTAAGGAGGGACCAAAGACCATACGCAAACGATGAGAGTGGCGGAGTTAAATCGAGAGAAATTCAAAAAAGGAGGCTGGATGAGTCTGCTTGACAACGACGATGACGTGAAGGGATTGGTCGAGAAACTCAACTTCAAGGAGAAGGTTGATCGGTCAATGCGCCTGATCGAAGAGGCTTACGAGCGTTACGGCCAAAGAATGGTAGTGGCCAACAGTCTGGGCAAGGATTCGATGGCCGTGTGGGATCTGGCAAAGCAAGTAGTCCCCAAGGTACGTGGGTTCATCGTAACGACCCGGTACAAGCCTCAAGCGACCAAGGAGTTCATGCGTAAGGTAGTGGAGCGATACCCTGAGATCAAGATTTATGCAAACGATGCCAAGATCCCCGACAGACTTTACGAGACCGATCCTGATGAGTGCTGCCGGATCCTGAAGGTTGAGCCGGTTCGTTGGGCCATTGATGAGATGGGTGTTGACTGCTGGGTAACCGGCCTGCGCTGTACCGAAGGCCGCACCCGTACCGACTACAAGGAAATGGAGGAGCGCGACAAGGGTCTTATAAAGCTCAACCCACTCCTTTTGTGGAAAGAACGCGAGGTCTGGCAATATCTTGCTCTCTACAACGTTTCGGTCAACCCTTTATATAAAGAGGGCTACCGCTCGTTGGGGTGCGAACCATGCACCCGCATCACCAACGAGGAGTCTGAACGCGCAGGACGCTGGCTGAACACCTCGAAGTGCGGCGGCGAGTGCGGCATACATACCCGTCCCCTGCGAGTAGGCGTGGCTGACTGAACGCAGCCTTATGAGCTGCTTCCTGTCCGTAGATTAAAGGGCAGGGAGTGCTTTAGCAGGATATGATGGCCATGTCGCTAGGATTGTTCCTTTTGATCATCTTGCTCGCCTTTGCATGCGAGTTTATCGATGCTTCTGTGGGGATGGGCTACGGAACGATCCTTTCTCCTTTGCTTATAGGAATGGGATTTGATCCTTTGTTCGTTATCCCTGCACTTCTTCTATCCCAGGCAGTGGGAGGACTTACGGCTTCCCTTTCCCACGCCAGGCTGCGCAACGTCAGCTTCAGTCCACGCTCGAAGGATCTTAAGATCTTCCTGATAATCACCGGAGCAGGCATCCTGGTCACCATATTTGCCGCTATCGTAGCCTTAAAGATTCCCAAAGTGGTGCTTTCTACCTATATCGGTGCACTCGTCCTGGCTATGGGAATCATCATACTCATCAACCTGCGGTTCAGCTTCTCCATTAAGAAAATGGTTGGGGTCGGTATCATAAGCGCCTTTAATAAGGGGCTGTCAGGCGGCGGTTTCGGGCCGATCGTTACCTCCGGTCAGATCATCTCCGGGCACAAGGCTAAACGTGCCGTGGGTGTAACCACACTCTCCGAGGCCCCTATCTGCATCACCGGTTTCTTGACATTCCTTATAGGCAAACTGATAATACAGAGTGAAGGATCTTTGCTTTCCCGGCCCGTAGGCGAGATCGCACGCACCGTCTTCTTATCCCAGTCCATCCTGCGTTGGGACCTTATGATCGCACTCCTGATAGGTGTCGCCCTTGTCGCTCCCATCGCTCCCCTCTTGACCAAAAAGATCCACCGCAAACTCTGGAACTACATACTAGGCCCTCTGATTATCCTGCTCGGAGCGTGGGTGCTTATAAAGACCCACCTCCTCTAGCAGGGTTGCTAAGCGCCCCAAGATAAACCGCCAAAGGAAGAAGATTGATCTTCGGACCGTCAAGAACTCTCCACTCATTATCTTAACTTCGCGTTGTGTCCCATATGAGATTGCTCCCTGCGTTCGCCCTCCGGAGCTCCGTCGCTTCGTTCATCGCAACAACTCACACAACATGCGGTGCGAGTCTTTAGACTCGCTGGTTAACTTTTTCCTGCGAAGATTGCTTAAAAAACATACGACCTCTTCGTCTAGGAGGGTTGCCAAGCTCTTCGGATCGGATATAGTTGTAATAGAAAACTCTGGTAACCTCATCAAACCTGGGAGTATCATGAACGTTTGGCAATATCTTTTCGTGGCCGTAGTGGGGGTTGCTTCAGGAATGCTTTCCGGCCTTTTCGGTATAGGGGGCGGGACGCTGATCATACCGGCTCTGGTTTTCATTCTCGGCTTCACCCAGCACAATGCCCAGGGAACCTCGCTTGTCGCCCTGCTCTTGCCTGTGGGAATCCTTGGGGTGCTCCGTTACTGGAAAGCAGGTGACGTGAACTGGATAGCCGGCCTGATCATGGCAGGTGGGCTTCTCGTTGGGGCCTACTTCGGCGCAGGCTGGGCAGGAAAACTGAATGAGGTCTGGCTGAAGCGTGCGTTCGGTATCTTCTTTATCCTTTTGGGAATCAGGTACATACTTACCAGGTCAGCGCCTTAAACAGGACCTCCTTACAGCATCAATCGCCCATCTCTCAGGTAGGGTCAGATTCATCCTCGGAGATTTTCTTTATTCTCTTGATGCGCCAAGACCCTACCGGGTTTCAGCGCAATCTTCATTGACCACATCCATGAGAGTAGGAACGAGCGATACCCTATTGAGCGTAACCGAGGAGCTCTGCGGTACTCTCCGTTTCTGAAAGCAGCTCCAGCGCCTTCTTTACTACCGGATCTTCCGCAAGTATGGCCTGATAACGACCCTCCTCGCCCCATTTCTGGCTGGCGATCTCCAAACGCAAGTAATATCGAAGCTGCTTTTTGGTCTCTTCGAACTCTGCATCGGTGAACTCAACCTCACGCTTTCTGGCTTCACGAACAAGACCCGCAAGCATCTCGTCGGTTACAGAGAAGTCAGGGGCAATCTCAGGATTGGCGGAAAGATAATCAACCGCATACGCAAAGAAGGTTCGCTTAATCCAGAATCTCCACGCAAGCTCGCTCAACTTTTCAATCTCAACGTAGATATCCGGGGCAATGGCTCCACCCGCGTAAAGAGGGCGCTTACGTTTACCAAGTGTATGAAGCGTAGGGGTTTCGTTCTCCTTGCCCTCGATCTCGGCGCGGTGTCTATCTATGCAGCGGCCAGAAGGCGTGTACCAGTGGGCGGTGGTAAGCTTAAGGCGTCCTGAGTCGGCAAGCGGATAAAGCGTCTGTACCGAGCCTTTACCGAACGTTGTGTCGCCTACTATCAGGGCACGTTCCCAATCCTGCAAGGCTCCGGTGAGTATCTCGGCAGCAGAAGCCGATCCCCTGTCAGCAAGGACGACCAAGGGATAATCACCAAAGAGCGGGGCTTCGTGCGCACGGTAGGTGCGGAAACTCTGGGGTATGCGGCCCCTGGTCTGTACTATCTCAAGATCACGCTCAAGGAAGAGATCGGAAACATCCACCCCCTCGCCAAGGTAACCACCCGAATTCATGCGGACATCCAGAATGAGTTTTTTCACGCCTTCGACGCGGAGAAGTGAATCCATGGCTTCCTCCATCTCTTCGCGAGCGGTCCGGCTGAACTTGGAGAACTTGATGTAACCGATTTCAGGGGTTAGTTTGGTAACGTAGTTCACAGCGTTGAGCTTGATGATTGCACGGGTGATAGTAAGCTCAATCGGCTCGTCCCAACCGTTTCTCCAAATCGATATCGTAACATCCGTACCTGGCTTGCCTCGAAGCTTGGAAACCGCCTCGTCGGCGGTTATCCCCTCGGTTGATTCGCCTTCTATTTCGACTATTCTGTCGCCTGCCTGCAGGCCTGCAGCCGCAGCAGGTGTACCATCCAGTGGCGAGATGACCGTGAGCCAGTCGTCGGCGATAGCTATGGTGATGCCCAACCCTCCGAACTCGCCCTGCATCGAAATATTCAGGCTCTCGAAATCCTTGGGACTCATATACATGCTGTAGGGATCAAGCTCACGCAGCATCCCGTTCATAGCGTCGCGGACCATTGAATCCAAATCAACCTCACGCACATAGGTGTCGCGGGTTATCTGGAGCACCCGCTGGAAGGTCTCAAGCGAGGTGTAGATGTTTGTCTTACCAGCCCACAGACGGGAACCCACCCATGTAGCCATAAGCAGTGAGATAGCAAGCAGGCCCAGTGTAAGTTTACGTTTGTTCATAATATCCCCTTACTTCTCAAAAGGTCTAAGACAACCTGTTTAATCTCTTCATGAAGCATCATCTTCTCCTTTGCGCCGTCAAAGACGCGGATCCTTTTCGGTGCGCGGCGTGCAAAGTAAAGGTAAGCCTCGCGCACCTTCTCGTGAAACTCCTTGCCGGCCTGCTCCAGACGATCATAGGGCCGGTTAAGTCGTGCAAAAGCTCCATCCACATCCAGATCGACCAGAACCGTCAGATCAGGCTCAAGACCGCCTGAAGCAAACTTGCAGAGCCTGGAGACGGTCTTTGAATCGAGCTCTCGTCCGCCCGCCTGATAGGCAAGGGTGGAGAGGGTGAAGCGGTCCGAGATCACAACCGCCTTATCTACAAACAGCTTGCGGCGTATGCGCTTTGCAACGTGTTCAGCGCGCGCCGCAAGGTAAAGCAAAAGCTCGGTCCGCGGGTGCATATCCTCAAGTTCCGAATCCAAAAGCACGTCGCGTATGCGCTCCCCTGCCTGGGTTCCACCGGGCTCACGGGTAAGATCCACCTTTATATTGTTCCGACGCAAAGCCTCGGCCAGAAGCTCGGCCTGAGTGGACTTGCCTGAACCCTCAATTCCTTCAAATACTATGAACACACCCCTCTTCATGATATCGATCCCTCCAGACCGGTGAGTGCACCTATTATAAACCTCATTGCGTTCACGTCAAGGTTAACGCAATAAAGAGCGTGGCACTACCCTTTCTTTCCAGGCTTGCGAGAGTACCTACGAATATAGGCCTCGGTCTTGTGGCGGGCCACGTAGTCCGGGTACTGGATAGGCGGCGACTTGAAGAAGTAGCTTGACGGAGCGGTAATAGCACCCTTTAGGCCGTGATTTAAAGCCAGCTTGGCGCACCGGATCGCATCTATCATCACCCCGGCAGAGTTGGGTGAGTCCCAAACCTCCAGCTTGAGTTCGAGATTTAAGGGCACGTCACCAAAGGTCTGGCCTTCCATGCGTATGTGACACCACTTTCTGTCTTTGAGCCAGGGCACGTAATCCGATGGCCCCACGTGAACGTTCTCAGCCCCAATGTCGTAAGGCAGCATTGAGGTCACGGCACGGGTCTTTGAGATCTTTTTGGACTCAAGGCGTTCACGTTCGAGCATATTGAGAAAATCGGTGTTGCCGCCCACGTTGAGCTGGCTGGTACGTAAAAGTTTTACCCCTCGCTCGTGAAACAGGGTGGTAAGGACACGGTGAACGATTGTGGCACCCACCTGTGACTTGACATCGTCGCCAAGGACTGGCAGACCCTTTGAGCGGAACCTTCTGGGCCAATAGCCGCCCGAGGCGATAAAAACAGGAATCCCGTTCACGAATGCACAGCCTGCATCAAGCGCCTGCTCAACGTACCACTTGGTTGCCTCCTCTGATCCTACGGGAAGGAAGTTGACTACCACATCGGTCCTGGTCTCTTTTAAGAGTCGGGGGATGTCCACAGTGTTGCCAGGCGCCTTGGTGATAATCTGTGAAAGATACTTCCCCAGACCATCGTGGACCATACCTCTCACTACCCTGACACCCGACTTGGGAACCTTGCAAAACACCTGGGTATTGTTCGGATAGGTATATATCGCCTGCGATAAATCCTTGCCGACCTTGCGCTTGTCTATGTCTATAGCAAGTGAAAATTCAATGTCCGAAACATGGTAGCCCCCCAGGTTCACGTGCATGAGGCCCGGGATTATCTCACCTTCCTTCGCGTTGCGGTAGTAATGAACCCCCTGCACCAGTGAACTCGCACAGTTGCCCACCCCGATGATCGCAACCCGAATCTTACTCATTGCCACTCCTTTCAATTATGACTAGAGAATGTAAGTTTATAAATTAGCGCGCCTATGTCAAGGCCAGCTGGAGTACTCCAGAGAGAACACCAGCAATCAGTTATCCAAGCCTGAAGCATCACCTTCTCCTGCCACGAACGAGAATCCAAAACACCGCCAGATGTGAGATTAACCCTACACCCAGCATCGCAAAGAAGGGCTGACCAACAACGGCCCCGAGGAAGATGACAAAGAGTCGGAGGTCCCTCTTGGCAAGCCTTGGCAGAAACCGGCTAGGGGATGGTTTCTGAAACCGAAGCTGGTACTCCTTCTTAGAATAGCTTGCCAATAGGAAGCCGGATAGTGCGCCGATCCCGGCCAACCATACCCAGAACTCGGGATGAGTAAGCCAGAATCCATAGGTGACGCCTGCTGCAATGGAAAGATCGGCATACCGGTCGAGGATCGTATCAAAAAAAGCCCCGAAGCGGCTACCGAGAGCTTTAAGTCGAGCGATCTCACCGTCGCAGCCGTCGATTATCGAGGAGACCTGAATCAAGACCCCGGCAAATAGCACCGGAAGATAACCTTGGCGCGTAAAGAGCCAGGCTCCCAGGAGGGCGATAGCGAAGGAGACGACGGTAATGGTGTTTGGGGTAACCGGGGTGTGAGCGAGTAACCGCGAGAGGCGGATTGAAAGAGGGCGGTTGAGATAGCGGGCGATGAAGCCGTCCTCACTTGGTTTGTCAACTTGCTCCGCAAGGCGACGTTTCGCCTCCCTTAAACTCCGGGGGGTATCAACGTCGAGCCAAAAGCGCTTGCCGATATCATACGTCCTCATGCGCCCCTCGGCGGCCAGCTCGGCGATCCCGTCGGAGAGTTCATACCTGCCCTTGGCTTGGACCCTGGCCAGCGGCGCAAAGATCGCAGGGGTAAGAAGAAAGATACCCGTATCTATCCCGTCGTATCTTGTTAAGTCCTTTCCTATAGCCCTGATGCGGCCCGATTGAGTGGAAACCTTGGTCGCACCTCGAAGATCGAAGACCCGCTCGGTCCGCCTGTCTATCGCCAGAAAGCAGGAATCGTCCTCGGACCCCACACGCAAGAGTCCTGCAAGCAGCCCCGGCTCAAACAGATGGTCGCCCATCACGAGCACAAACGGCTCGGTGAGTTTGCCGCGACAGGCAAGCAGTGAGGTTCCGTTTCCCTTTTCCCAGTCCGGGTTTTCGACCACCTCAATCCGAACCGATCTCTTTCTCGCCAGCCGCGTCAGAAAGGACCGCATCGGCTTGGGTTTGTAGCCGGTTACCACGATGAAGTCGGAGAGTCCTGCCACCTTGCATGACAGGACTACGCGTTCCAGTAGCGGCAACCCGAGGACCCTGCGCATCGGTTTCAACTCATTCTTTCTCTCTCGTAGCCGACTTCCCCTACCGGCAGCGAGGATGACTACCTTCCTGACCGTAAGCCTTTGCCGGCTACCCCTGTTCTTGCCGCTTTCTATCACATCCGCAACCCACATCTCGTGATTACAAAGGGAATCTTACCCATCGCAACTTCCTTTCGTTGAGATCGAGATCTCTATAAAAAGGGGATCTGCCTGATGCTATCTAAAGCATTCTATGCCACTGAGGGGGAATGTCAAGGGCGAAGGTAAGTCCAAGAGGACCGTTCAATGCAAATTTACTCCGCAGGCGTCGTCCTCCGGTCAAATATCAAAATGCAAAATGGATGAGAGCAGGAGGACCGCGACAATGAATTTTGATTTTTGCAATGAACCCGTCTCCGGGTCTTGACAAACCTTAGACATGGGTATACTTTCTTGTGGAAAGGAGGATTGATGAAGCTGAATAAACGAATCGCGTCAATTCTTAGAATAAGTGCGTGTGTTACGGGTATTATATGTGTTGCGGGTGTTACGGGTGTTGTGTGTGTTACGGGTACGGGCTGCGTGGCTCCGTTCTACGGCACGGCAAGGATAGAGCCGGGGTTTCATGTCAATGCCGGTGTTGGCGTAGGGCAGTTCATAGGTGGCTCTTACGAGGCAACGAGTCGTTATATCGGTCCCCGTGCTGATGTTGAGGTAGGATATGCATTCAGCCACTTTTTTAAGACCCACCTAAGGGCAGGTGGAGGCTGGGGATGGAGATCGGAAGAATACGTGGAAGGCGAAAGCCCTTCTCGTCCAGAGGCGACTCTTCTGGACGGAGCCATAGGAATCCAGGTCTCCTCCCCCCATCATTACCCCACTCCTGCCCTGCGCCTGGAGGTAGGACTGGGAGGAGTGAGCACGGATCTGATGTTCGGGATAGGGGAACCCGAATGGCTCACCCTGGGCACTCGCGTATACTTCTTCAAGGAAGAGCTGGCACAATTTTACCTGCCGGTTGCTCCGTTTATAGGGATACATCCTTTACCCCACCTTTCGATTTTTGCTTCGCCGGGGACGTTTGCCTTTTACGAAGACTACAAGCCGCTCTTCTCTGTAGGCGTAGGCTACAAACTTAAGTAGAAAAGGAAGATAAAATGAAGGTAGTTAATTGGATCGTTATACTTCTGCTTCCTACAGGACTCATAGCCTTCCTGCCACAGACCTTTCAAACCGCGGAGGTTGAAGGCGGCTCGACCTCGTTGACCGCGAGCACTATGGGCGAATATTTCAACTACGGGTTTATGGGTTGGTACGTTGAGGGAACGGGGGTAAGATCACAAATATCGTGTCATTATACGTTCGGTAAGGCAGCTCCTCTAATTGTGTTCGGGTATGCCGGTATGTTAGTCAATCAAAGTGACTTAGGGTTGTTTGATTGGGGCGATGATCCAAAAATCTCATTCTGGCCTTCAGGCGGAATCGGAGTACAGGCGGAGTTAGTGGAAAAACCCTCCCTAGCGCTTCAGTTTTCAACCGAGTTCCCCACCTTGCTTTCTTTAACGTTTCTTGCCGGGATCAACTCACGCCAGATCAACCGCGAGATAGTAACCATCGGCATCAAGACCACTCCGGGCCCAGTAGATTTTCTGCCTATTATCCCTTCCTCGGTCTTTATAACAGTACACCCCACGCCAAGACTTCACATTCTTGCAGGGGGAACAACCCTTTGGATGGTAGGCGGAGAGGTGCACGCCGGAGTGGGTTACACAATCTTAAATAAATGATGGGGGACAGGATTGATTCTTGCTTCTATCCATGTAAGCTTATTTGATGGATAAACGCTCCCTCGGTCAAAAGGGTGAAGAGATAACCCAGCGATTCCTAAAAAAGCAAGGCTACCGCATCCTAGCCCGCAACTTCCACACCCGGTGGGGAGAGCTGGATATCGTGGCCCAGGACGGGGCAGAGGTTGTCTTTGTGGAGGTTAAAACCCGCACATCAAGCGACTTCGTACGGCCTGAAGAAGCGGTCAATTTCAAGAAACAAGATCATTTAAGAAAAGCGGCTGAAATCTGGCTTGCAAAGAACTACTCA
>DAOVCF010000110.1 GCA_030670165.1 Candidatus Stahliibacteriota bacterium
CTTGCCGGGATGGGTTTCCAGATTCGAGATGATATCCTGGACGTTACGGGTTCCCGCGAGGAATTGGGTAAGACCACTGGCAAGGATGAGGCCGAAGGTAAGCTCACTTACCCGGCGCTTTACGGACTTCAACGCTCACAGCACATCGCAGAAGGTTATGCACGCCGCGCAAGACGCATCTTTGCCGATTTGGGTTCTGCGTGGTTCCTGCTTGCAGACCTTACAGATTATCTTGTAGACAGGCGCAGATGAGTATCCTGGACAGGATAGATTCACCCGCCGACCTTAAGCGGCTTAGCCTTAAAGAACTCAATCAATTGGCCCAGGAAGTACGCACGCGGATACTTGAGGTAACCAGCCGCAATGGGGGGCACGTAGCACCAAATCTGGGAGCGGTAGAACTGACCATCGCCCTGCATTACGTGTTCGATGCCCCTCGTGATAAGATCATCTGGGACGTTGGCCATCAGTGCTACACCCACAAGCTTTTAACCGGCAGGCGCAAACGATTCGATACCCTTAGACAGTACCGAGGCTTAAGCGGTTTTCCCAAACGTGAGGAGAGCGTCTACGACGTATTCAATACCGGTCACGCTGGAACCTCGATCTCAGCCGCGTTCGGGTTGGCAAAGGCTCGCGATATACTAGAGGAGAACTATAAGGTAGTGGCGGTGATTGGTGACGGCTCCATAATCACTGGCATGGCTCTTGAAGGGCTTAATCACCTGGGGGATTCTCGTACCAATATAATGGTTGTTCTCAACGACAACACGATGTCTATTGCGCATAGTACCGGCGCTATCTCTAACTACCTCAGCCGTCTGACCGCAACCAGATTGTATCAAAGACTTCGCGCCAGGGTATGGGAGCTTTTTGGACGCTTCTTCCGCAAGTATGGTGATTACATGCGGGGTTGGGCGCAGCGAATAGAGAGAGGGATTAAAGGTATTTGGACGCTTGGTGCATTCTTCGAGAACTTCGGATTCCACTACTTTGGCCCTGTGGATGGTCATGACCTGAAGGAGCTTATATTCTACTTCAGACGTCTTAAAGAGATTCCAGGACCGGTTCTTCTGCATGTGGGAACCCAGAAGGGGCACGGATTCAAGGGAGCTATTGATAATCCGGAGTTGTTCCACGGAACAGGACCTTTTGATCTTGCATCATGCAGGGTTGCCTCAAGCAAGACTCAGAGTTATTCCGAATTCTTCGGCTCCGCCCTTACTGAGTTTGCGGGAAAAGACCCGCGCATCGTGGCCATCACTGCAGGCATGACCCTTGGGACCGGGCTTACTTCATTCCGCGAGCGGTTTCCTGATCGCTTCTTCGACTTTGGAATCTCAGAGGAACACTGCGCCACGTTCGCCGCCGGTTTGACCCTGCGGGGTATGAAACCTGTCTATGTTATCTACTCTACCTTCCTTCAGCGGGCTTTCGATCAGGTAATTCACGACGTGGCTTTACAGAAGCTTCCGGTTGTGTTTGCTATAGATCGCGGCGGTGTGGTCGGGGCGGACGGCCCTACCCATCATGGGGTTTTCGATCTCTCGTACCTGCGTATGATTCCCAACATGGTCGTTGCCGCACCCAAGGATGAGGCCGAGCTGCGTGATCTTCTATATACCGCCCTTTGCTACGAGGAAGGACCATTTGCTATCCGTTATCCCCGCTCGAGCGTTGTTGGTGTAAAGGTTCATGCGAAGCCGCGTAAGATAACTGTGGGTTCCTGGGAAACACTCATTCAGGGTTCCAGGGTAGCCATACTTGCGACGGGCACAGGGGTCGAGATGGCTAGAAAGGCTCTTGATCTGCTTGGAAGAAAACGTCCTACGCTTGTTAACGCAAGGTTCGTAAAACCATTGGACGAAGAACTCCTTGGAAAGATCGTCAAGAGTTACAGTGCTGTGGTTTCCGTTGAGGAAAACGCCCTTGCAGGCGGTTTTGGCTCGGCGGTTCTCGAGTGGTTACAGGACCACAATGTAGACATCCCTGTGGTACGCATCGGGTTGCCGGATCGCTTCATTGAGCACGGTCCTCAGGACAGGCTGCTTGAAGAATGCGGCGTAAGCGCTGAGGCGCTGGCTCGCGCGGTTCGCAAGGTGTGGCGGACATGATGAATCTGCTTTTCGTATTTCTCATCGTGGTGCAGATAGATGAGATTCGTGAATCCGGCTACGGGCTACAGATTCGTCCGGTAGTGGATTATGAGGCGGGTCTGGTCTACTACGAGGAGTGGGTGGACTCGGTGTATTTGGGGGTGGCGGCGGTCCAGACCCTTGAGGGGTATCTTGTATCTATGGAGCAGAGTCTCTCGTTTGAGCAATTCAAGGAACGTCTTCGCGAGCGGTCCGCCGAAAGCGAGGCCGGAGGGGTCGAAGGTATTATACCGGATATAAAAATCCAGATGGGGAAGGAGCGAACCGACGTTAAGGTAAGCGGGCAGGACAGGATCAGTATGGGGTCGTCCGCCGCCTTCTACAAGGAGCAGTATCTCTTCGAAGAAGAGGAGAATAAAACCAACTTCCTATCCGGGATCGAGTTGAAGCAGGAGCTTGACGTTTCCGTGAAGGGAGTGATCGCGCGGAAGACCGAGGTGGTGATGGATCATACCTCAGGAGAAAGCGAACTTACCAGTAAGAACAAGGTTCGTATCGCCTATACCGGCGACGAGGACGAGATCATCAAGAAAATAGAGGCGGGTGACGTTGTCCTGAACCTTCCTTCCCACCAGGCTCTTCCGGCTCATCAGGGACTTTTCGGCATCAACACTCAGGCAAAGGTGGGGCCGATTGATATTTATGCGGTGGCTTCCCAGGAACAGACCAGATCGGGCACCAAGGAGTTCACAGGTCAATCCGAATCCCAGCAGGGCGAGATTATGGACCGCAACTACCGCCAGCGCCGCTACTTCTATGTCTTCCACCAGGGGCTACGCGATACAGTGAATCAGACAGGTATAAATAACAAAAACTTCCTGGTGTATCTTGATGAGGGCCCCGGAGGAGTACCTGTAAACCCTGACGGCACGAAGAAGGAAAGTTGGAAAGGCTCGGCATGGCTTTATCCCAACGATACGACTGTCAAGGAAGAACGACAATCCTGTGAAAATTTCTATCTGCTTGTCGGCGGCGTTGATTATGAACTGCGTTCTTACAAGGAAGGCTGGGTTATCGAGCTTAAGAAGAAAGACGTTTCATCCAACGGCGTGCTTGTAGTGGCTTGCGAGAACTCTTCAGGGGCTACCTACGGTCGAATGGATACCATTCCGGATACCGACTCTGTTGTAGCAAATCTTTTGCTGGTATGGCCGAAGAACCCTGATCCCACCAGCAAGTGCTGGACGAACATGCGCCGCAATCACTACGATCTTCCCGGGAAGCTGGGGGTCGGTAAGATCAAGGTTGAGGTTTACCATCTGGATCACGGCGTATGGGTTCCGAGGGACGGTAACGGAAACCGCTACTCCCATCTGCTTGGTCTTACCGAGGATAACAGTACAAACATACATGAGCTTACCCCTGATGAGGGGCGACTGGGGGAGTTGATCTTCGATACACTTTACCCATTTACCAGTCCTGCGCTCGGCTCGGATACCGTTCACGAGATATATTGGACGAGAAACCTGGGCCCCGAGCACGGCGGTGTCTACAAGATAGCGTATGAATACGAGTCGCTTGTCCAGAGCTATACACTTGATCCTTTTATAGAAAAGAACAGCGTAGAGGTCTGGGTTAACGGCGAGAAGCTCGATTCCACATTGTATAATGTTGACTACACCACAGGGACAGTCACTATTCTTAGGGCGATTCAGAAGACCGATGAACTCAGGATAACCTATGAGGCCAGGGAGATCCTTTCACTTGACCGCAAGACCCTTCTGGGTCTGCGGGCTGAAAGTGAACTTGCAGAAGGGGTCAAGTTGGGAGGAAGCTTCCTTTTCCGTAATGTAGGCTACTCGTTTGAAGGCAGACCTGTTCTTGGTCTTGAGCCCTTCTCCCGCACCATAGGGGAGCTTGACCTTGCCGTTGAGCGCAGGCTGGGATTCCTTACCCGCTGGATTGACCGCTTACCGTTGGTTTCCACTGAGACACCTTCACAGTTTAATCTAAACGTCAACTCGGCGATATCCATGCCTAACCCCAATACGCATAAGTCGGGATCCGTGTGGCTTGACGACTTCGAGAGTACGAAAGAAACTCGTTCGGTGGGATTAAGTACACCTGCCGATTGGTATACGACCAGCCTTCCTCTTGATGAGTCAGGGCTGCCGCTGGATACGGCTTTCTACTCACGCAAGCATCCCAAATGGATTCTGCAGGATATACCGGACGTGATGAAAGAATTATACGCAGAAGAGACCCCGATCGGCCAGGTGCCTCAGCAGGGCAAAGCTTTTAAGATTACCTGGAATCCTGAAAACGATGCCCACTGGACCGGCATAATAGGTTCAACCTACGGGTGGTTTGCCTTGGATATAACTGAGGCCGAGAACCTCGAGTTGATCCTGAAGCCCGGCAACGCTGGCGGCAGGATACACTTTGAGTTTGGCTCCGAGATGAATGAGGATCAGCTGAGACGTAACGCTGACGGTGAATTCGTTGGCATCGGTAATTCGGACAAGGAAGACAAGGACGACAACAACGAGTACAGCAATAATGAGGATACGGGCCTGGACGGGGTCGCAGGCGTTGATTCACTCAAAGTAGCCGGTGATGACGCCAACGACGATTACAGCTCAGGTTCGAATCCGAATGGAACCGAACGTAATGGTTGTCTGGATTCAGAGGATCTGCCCCGCGATGGATGGAACAACATCGACAACGACTACTATTCATTTACCCTTGATCTTAGAGATACCGAGTTCTTTTCCGAGTACGTTGACGACCTGGGGGAGAGGGGTTGGATTAAGGTAAGTGTGCCTCTGGGTGATACGTTCTTCCATGATACGTCCGGCTCGCCGGACAAGTCTGCGATCTCGATGTTCAGAATCTGGTTTGACGGGATGGATGATGATATCGAGATACTTTTGTACTCCTGGGACTTCGTGGGCAACAAGTGGAAAGATGCAAAGGTCTTCACGCTCGACTCTACCGAGGTTGATACCTTAACTGAGCAGGTATTCATAGGTGTCATCGGTTCCCGGGATCCAGACTACACCACAGCTTTTAAACCTGGCAAGACATCCACCGGAGAGAAGGAAGAGGATAACTCGCTTCAGGTAAGATATGAGAACATAGCCCCTTCACACGGTGCGAAGGCATCTCGCTGGGATTACATCACAGAGGATTTTCGAGGCTACCAGAGAATCAAGCTTTACGTGCATAACGATGAAAACGATCCTTTATTCTACCTGCGTATGGGCACTGATTCCATGAGTTACTACGAGGTTCGCAGCCGCATCTCCGAGGGCCAGATGCCTCCTAATGCGCAAGATGCCAAGTGGCGTGAGTTTACCTTTGAGCTTGAGGACCTTGCCAAACTGAAGGTCGATTTCTACGACAGCCTTCGCTATCGTGATTCGCTGAAGTTAGGGGTTACCTCTGAGGACGACCCTCGGCTTCGTGTCCGCGGCGTTCCATCCTTTGCACAGATCAAGTACTTCGAGTTGGGGCTTCTCAACGACGCAGGAGGCGGGGCGATTAGGGGCGAGGTATGGTTCAACGACATACGACTTGAGGAACCCTACCATGAGGTAGGCACGAAGCTTTCAGCGAACAGCAGTCTGGTTCTGGCGGATGTGGGTCGTGTTTCAGGCAACTACAGCCGCGACGACGGTAAGTTTGTTGACTTTATAAGTCCGCAGGGTCCGCGCACGAGAGGAGAAACCCACAGGGCGGGCGTAAGCGGGAACGTAAACGTCGAGAAGTTCGGTCTTGACCGTCTGGGCTTCAAGTTACCCCTCAACTTTGGTTATTCCCTGACGCGCTCCCTGCCGCGCTACTCTGCAGAGATCACCGACTATCTGCTTGAGGGGGAGGAGCTTGAGGTTCGGGGGGAACGCAGCGACGTCAAAACCCTTTCCTTCTCAGCTTCGCACCCACAATCCCGCTCCAGACTCATGAAGTATACCCTCGATGCAATCAGTGCCTCGGCAAACTATAAGGCAAGTGCTTCGAACTCCAACGCCGGACTTGGGAAAGATACGTCCTTTACCCAGAACTATGAAGCTTCATACTCGGTTGCGCCGGACCTTTACTTCACCATCTTCGAGAAGGAAAGAATCCATTACTTCCCCAACTCAATCCATCTCTCGGCAAACTTCGACAAGATTAACTCACTCTCCCTCTACCGCTCTTCTGTTCAGGACACATGGTTTCCAACCCCGGTAATCAACTCATCTGGGAGTTGGAGCGCCGGGGCTTCCTATTCGCCGATTAAATATCTTCCCATTACAGCCAACTACTCTGAGACGAGGTCTCTTAAGGGTGATTCAATCAAGCCGGATATTCGGTTGGATGATCTTGTTGGTTCCGAATACACCTTACGTACCACATCACTTACAAGCGGCATCAAGAATATAAACCTTAGATCTTTTGGTCGGCCTTCGATCTCTGTATCCAGTTCGTTTACGGAGGATCGTTCAGAGGGGGTTCATGAACAGTACGTGAACGCAGGCTACGAGGATAAGCACGTGCGAAACCTCAACAACAACGGAACCATGAGATTGGCGTGGGGAGGCTTCGATCCCAACGGGCTTATTACCGATGCCAAGAGCACGGTTGAAG
>DAOVCF010000182.1 GCA_030670165.1 Candidatus Stahliibacteriota bacterium
GACGCATGGCTTTTGAAATTCGATTCCGACGGTGACACATCCTGGACGCGGACTTACGGCTCCAACCAACAGATAGATGAGGCATACTGGGTGCAACCAACATCAGACGGAGGCTATATCTTGACCGGCTCGACCGAGACCTGGGCTAGTGCGGGCAGCGATCTGTTCCTTATGAAAACCGATTCCGAAGGACTCATAGATGCAGTTGAAGAAGAACCGATCGTTGATTCTCGTGTGAACTGGCAGATAATCTCCCCTGTCGGTCAAAAGATAGTGCTGCGGTATTCCGATCGTCCCGATGGTTTCTGTATGGAGATTTTCGATGCTGCAGGCCGCAAAGTTGACGAAGTACGATCTACAAGTCAATCAGGAACAATAACCTGGGGGGAGTGTTACGGGCCGGGGGTCTACTTTATCAAACCTGAATGGGATAATGCAGCACCACAGAAGGTAGTGTTAATTCGTTGATCCCCCTTTTATTCCCCCTTAAAAAGGGGGACTGTTTTGCCCCCCTTCTGAAGGAGGGTGCCTGAAGTGCGGGGGGATTTAAGGGAGGTGGCCGTTCTAAAAAGAGCGGTCGGAGGGATCTGCCCCCCCACCTCCCCTCCTGTTCAGCCTGTTGACACCGACAGCTAGCCATTTATAATTCACCCTACCGGGGGCGTAGCTCAGCCGGGAGAGCACCTGCTTTGCAAGCAGGAAGTCGGCGGTTCGAGTCCGCTCGCCTCCATTTTTTACCCCACGCAGATACGTCGTCTCTGCGCGGGGACCCCGAGTAAAATGCTCCTTTTCTCCTAAACGGAGAAAAGATCGGAAGTAATAAATCGAAAAGTTAACCCTTTAGGTTGGCTTTCATTATCTCCTCTGCGATCTTTTTACCCTCTAAGGTAAAAAGGAGCATGTCAGGGCCGATCTAAAGATCGGCCCTTTTTTCTTGCTTGACAATCATCCAGCTCGGCCTATAATTAGCCCAGGCTAACTTTCTTAAAGGAGGCTAACATGACAGCCTTGACTGAAGGTCTGCAAGATTACCTCGAGGCGATACTTCTATGCGAAAGAAAGCATCGCTTCGTTCGTACCAAGCATTTAGCCGAGAGGTTAAGAGTTAAAAGCCCGAGCGTTCATACCGCAGTGAAGGAGTTGACTCGCCTTGAACTTGTGGAGCATGAGAGCTACGGCCACATAGAACTTACTCCCGAAGGCCGCAAGGAGGCCGAGTCCGTCTACTCCAAACACAAAGTTCTTTACCACTTCTTTGCCGAAACCCTGGGATTGCCTGATGCGTTGGCAGAGGAGACCGCTTGCGGGATCGAGCATCATCTCGATGATAAGACCATAGGTAAGATTACTAGGCTTCTCGATTTTATAGAACGCAAGGCAAAGGAAGACCCCGAGTTTGACGCTGAACTCAAGAAGGTGCTTGAGCATGACTGAGAAACTGCTTTCCGATCTTTCCGTAAACGAAGAGGCTGAGATTGTGGAGATAAGGGGCGGACGGGGTATGCAGGGCAGACTGAGGGCATTGGGGCTGGCCGAAGGACAACACGTAAAAAAACTATCCGGAGTGGGTTTTGGTGGACCGGTAGTCATCCTCGTGAACCGTGCGCAGGTGGCGATTGGCCGGGGTATGGCTCGCAGGATTATAGTGAGGAGTAACGATGGCTAAGGCAAACAAGGATTCCTCAAAACCTACCAAGAAGCGAAAGCACGTAGCCTCAGACATCCTGCTTGTGGGACAGCCCAACGTCGGCAAGAGTGTCCTGTTCTCGCGGATGACCGGCATCCGCACCATCGCCTCCAACTATCCCGGAACCACGGTCGGCTACACCTCAGGCAGGATGCGGTTTGCAAACGATATCTATGACGTTATGGATGCACCTGGCACCTACTCCCTTGAGCCCCTGGACGATGCGGCAAGGGTGGCCGTTAATCTGATTGATGACGCAAAGCGCATAATCAACGTGGTAGACGCCACCCATCTGGAGCGTCATCTGACCCTAACCATGGAACTTCTGGCACAGGGCAAGCCGATGATTATCGCTTTAAACATGTCGGACGAGGCGCGGCATAAGGGTATTGAGATAGATATAAAGAAACTGGCTCTGAGGCTGGGCGTGCCGGTCATCCCCACCGTAGCAAGAACCGGCGAGGGGGTTAGGCGATTGATTCTTGCAGCGCTGTCCCTGGATATTGACAAACGGGAAGATTTGAGAAAAGGGAAAAAGAAAGGTGTTACGGGTGTTACGGGTGTTACGGGTCATCCGCACATACTCCATCACCCTGAAGCTAACCACAAGGGACACAAGCACATCCCGGAGCAAACCGTATGGCGCAGGGTCGGTAAGGTAGTGAACGAGGTACAGGTTCTGCATCATCATCACCACACCTTTGGCCAATGGCTGGAGGACGCAAGCGTTCATCCTGTGTGGGGCGGGTTGGTTGCAATGCTGGTTCTGGCCGTCTCCTTTATTTTAATCCGCATGATCGGCGAGTTCCTGATCGGAGGGGGTATTGGGATCGTAGGAAATCCCTGGGTCGAGCTCCCATTCGGCACCGAAAAGTTGTTCGACGTGGCGTGGAAACCTGTAATGATGAAGCTCTCCGGGTTATTGGGTGAGGGAAGCTTCCTGCACAATCTATTTATCGGCCAGCTCATCGGCGGCCAGATAGACTTCATGCAGTCCTTCGGGATATTGACTTCCGGTCTGTTCATTCCGTTGGGAGCGGTGCTCCCATACATCGTAAGCTTTTACTTTATCCTTTCGATACTTGAGGACACCGGATACCTGCCCAGGCTGGCGGTGTTTTTAGATAACGTCATGCACCGGCTGGGTCTGCACGGGTATGCGATAATTCCGACACTTTTAGGTCTTGGCTGCAACGTGCCAGGGGTGATGGCGACAAGGATATTAGAAACCAGGCGACAGAGATTTATAACCGCTACGTTGATCTCAATCGCCGTGCCCTGCGCGGCGCTTCAGGCGATGATCATCGGCCTGGTCGGTAACCGCGGGTTATGGCCGGTGGCTCTGATCTACGGCATCCTTTTTGTGGTGTGGATTGGCATAGGGTTGATCCTGCGGTTCACCTCAAAAGGGTTCAGACCGGAATTATTGATAGAGATCCCTCCCTACCGGGCACCTTCCTGGCGCGCACTCGGCTCCAAGCTGTGGATGCGGGTTACCGGCTTCCTCAAAGAGGCTTTACCGGTGGTGCTGGGAGCGGTGGTTGTTGTTAACATTCTCTATCAATTCAACGTATTCACCTACATAGCCAGGGCCACAGCGCCTGTGATGAGTTTCCTCTGGGGCCTGCCTAAGGAGGCGATCGTTCCATTACTGGTAGGGATATTAAGGAAAGACGTGGCTATCGGCATGTTCGCACCATTGAATCTAACAATCAAGCAGTTGGTGATAGGAAGTGTGGTTTTATCCATGTTCTTCCCCTGCATCGCCACGTTAGTGATTTTGTTCCGTGAGTTGGGCTGGAAGGACGGGCTGAAATCCATAGGCATCATGCTGGCCGCGGTGATAGTAGTAGGCGCGGCAATAAACTTCATCTGGCCGTAACTTAGAGACGATTGG
>DAOVCF010000079.1 GCA_030670165.1 Candidatus Stahliibacteriota bacterium
ATGTTGGCGCGCTCGCGAAAGTCAAAGAATTTCCACTCTTCGAACGCGGCCAAAGCGGCCTGAAGCGCCTCTCCGGCCAGCTTCTCGTCTGCCTTCTGGAAATGACCGATCACCTTGTCCTTATCTGCCGGGTTGATGGACGCAAAGGTCTCGGAAGCTTGCACCTCTTTACCGCCGATGTAGGCGGGATAGGTCTTGCCGTAGTTTTTCTCAAGCGCGGCAATGGCGTCAAGCTGCGCCTTCTTGCACGTCTCGCAGGAAAAATCCTTGTAAGTTTCGTTTCGGAACGGAAGAACCATTGTGCCTCCTTCGATTTAATTTTTTGTCGATTTCCCACAATCTTATTGATAGGGGATGGAATGTCAAATGATTGATCGATTCTGACCGCATAAGATTACTGTGATGTTGCTTGACAAGACATTTAGAGTGGTTATTATTAAGTAGAAGAGGTCGGTCGTGAATATGCTGGGTGGAAAGGAGTAAGGTAACGAATGGACGTTTACATTAATTTGTTTTTGGTTGCGGTATCCTTGGCGGGGTTTATTGCTGTATTCTTGATTTTCCAGTATACGAAGATAGATACTTATGTGGATAATAGGAAGTCAGTATTGAGGAAGATGCTGGAGACAGAGGCGGAGCGTAATTCTACAATATATTTGTTCATTCAAGACATTGGGAAGAGACCAAAGGTGGATTATCTGAAATTTTTTTCCCGGTTTAAAAAGGCCGGAGTGACTAAGTTCGTAAATGATATACTAAAGTTTAGGAAAAGAAGAAAATACTCTGTGCGTATGGGGTTAATATCTATAATCAGCTGGGCTTCTTTAGCAATGGCCTTTCTGATTTTCTCGTGTTTGATCCAGAAGGAGATTATAAAAGATTGTTCAGGTATTCTTTGGGGTTCAATAGGAGGGTTTGCTGCATCTCTGATTTTTACTTTAGTTTTTATCTGTTTATCTACAAAAGGGAATTGGCCCGAATGACATATTACGAGGCAGTTAAGTTACAGTATAGACAGTCTTTTAAAAATAGGCATAGAATTCTAGAAGAGGAGTCTACAAGAGCAAAGGCATACGATGCTAGATATAATGCTGCCTATTCGTTTCTTTCGAAAACCGTGGAGGATAAGAGTACTATAATTGCCGACTTAGGATGTGGGGATGGAGTGTTTCTTTCCAGAGTAATTGATGAGTATCCCAACCTTATTGGATTGGATCTTTCGGTTAAATCACTTGATTATATCAGATCTTACCCTACAATAAAAGATGTTGAGTTAATTAATGGAGACATCGAGGCATTACCGTTTGGAGATGACGAACTTCCAGTAGTGGTATGCATTGAGGCTCTGGAACATCTTACAGATGTTGAAAAAGGATTAGAGGAAATTCACAGGGTACTGAAACCAAATGGCATTTTAATAGTGACGGTTCCGTTTGTCTTCAATCCCAGAAATATTATGGCTGTGGGAGATCGAAAATCCAAAGCATTATCTTCCTTAAGAGGGCTTTTTAGGGTTGTTTCGGGGATGAATCAAGGTTATATAGTTCATACTTGGAGGGACAGCCAGGGGTATGAATTTCCCCATAGGGTTTATTCCAGGCAAAAAATAAGAAGCATGCTTGAAAATGCGAAATTTACCGTTAAGGAAATTGCAAGTACGGCGTGGTTTCTTTCAAAAATTAACGGTTCTTCTCTGAGTGCGAAAGTAGAAAAGGTTATAAACGATTTTACCCATAATTACTTTGGCGAAACCATTGTTATATTAGCTCAAAAACGAGCAAAGGTTTAATTAAGGCAATTTCTTGGGATATTGAAATCGGAAAGGCGGCCACCCGACAGGGTGCAGGCGGCGGCCTACCTATTGTTTTCCCATCCCCCTTGCCCCCTACCCTATGGGGTGCAGTAAAGTTGGCACCCCAAGGGGCACGCTGTCCACCAAGGAGAGGGAGACGTTGAAGTTGAAAAATTCCCCTTCCCTGGTGGAAGGGGTCGGCGACGAAGTCGTCGGGGGAAGGGGAAAAATATGCTCCTTTTTACCTGGCGGTAAAAAGATCGCAGACGGCCTTCGGCCTTTTTTCGGGGTCCCCGTACGAATACGAAGTAGACGTGTGGGGTGTTTTTAAGGCAGCACAGCCCCCAGGTCAAACCGGGACAGGCCTGCGTCGGTGGCGATCCAAAGATAGTTGCCGTCCACCAAAAGCGCGGTGACGTTATCCGATAACAACCCCTCCCTGGTAGTCAAGGAGATTTGAAGGTAGGTCTCAGGGTTGTAGATTACCAACCCGCCAGCTCCGCCCAAAACGATCAGGCTGTCGCGGCCCGCCACCGCCTTCTGAGGCACAGGGATAAATCCAGGCGAGGTGAAGTATTCCCAACCCTCACCTGTTTGCTTTACCAACAGCCTGCCTGTCCAGAAGTAGCGGGCATGATCTCCCCTGACGATTGCCAGTACGTCGTCGCGGTAAAGCTTTGAGCGCTCGTCCTTTAAGGGCTGGGGTTCGCCAGTTGGGATAACGGTAAGAAAGACCCCATCATCCGTTGCGACAAACAAAGAATCCTTGTGGAAGTCTACGTCGTATATCCACGCTTGGGTTCTGATCTCCGATAGAACTTTCTTCTTAACATTAAAGACGTCTGCCTCGCGTTTCTCAAGCAGGAACAGGTTCCCTTCGATCAGCCTCGCTTTCTCATAATTGGTGCGGCGCAGTTTGTCCATGATTCCAGCGCCCCATGACGGCGTCTCATTTCGTGTCGTTCCCCAGCGGGCAAAGGGATGGTAGAGCATCTTTTCCTGCTTCAGTACAAGCTGGTCCACCCCGTTTTTGCCGAACGCGTAAAGCGAGCTGTCAAAAGCGAAAAGTGAGTGAACTTCGTTGGCGCGCGGACTGGAATATTGCAGAAGTTCGCGCCAGCTAAGGCGGTCAAAGACAAGATAACCGTATCCATAAACAGACACGTACGCCTTGTTGCGGTGGGTAAAGACCGCAGAGTAGGGGATCTGGTACATTCGTTCGTCAAGGAACACCCAAGGGGCAAGGAAGGGGTAGTCCTTGCGGATGTTTTGCGGGTTATATGAGCCGACCCAGACCGTGGTTGAGTCAGGTGCAACGTCCGCCTGCCGTTCTGATCGTTTATTCACCGCCTGAACGGACGAGTCGTGATCGAGGAAGATATACTCGTCGCTGATGCCCAGACGCCTGATCGAGGACGTGGCGGTAAGGAATATCTTCCTTGCAAGCCCGCCTGAGCTATTGAACGCGTACAGTTCACCCCTTGTTGAAACCACCCAGAGACGCGCGAGGTCGCGATCATAGGCTGCCAGGGAGATATCGGATGGTGAACCCTGGGCTGAGCTGAAGATCCTCTCAGGCAGATTGGATTCGCTCTCGAGTTCGATGATTGCATCATTCGTAACCATATACACCGTGTTGAACGCGTCGGCTGTGAAGTTGCGGATCTCTTCAAGGCGCGGGTAGTGCTGCCAGTCGGATGGGTTGTAGATGTATGCCAGAAGCGCAACCAGGATGCCCATTCGTCTACCCCGGTTCGTTTATGTCTTCGTCGGCAAACGGGGATAGCATGGCATCGGGCAGGTAGTCCAAGAGGTCCCCTGCAACAAGCGAGTGTTCGCCCAACTCCTCAATCGCAATATCGGCTGCCGCGCCGTGAAGCCACACCCCCAGCCGTGCGGCAGGGGCCAGGGCCAGGCCCTGCGCAACCAGCCCTGCAATGATACCGGTCAATACATCCCCAGTTCCACCAGAGGCAAGACCCGAGTTGCCTGTAGAGTTTATCCATGTCTCGGAAGGACAACCTATAATCGTGGGTGCGCCCTTGAGGACCAGCACCGCACTCCACTTCTTTGCATACTCTTCAGCAACATCAAGTCTCTTGCGGTCGATCTTTTTGGCTTCTCCTTCGATCAATCTTGCCAGCTCACCCGGATGAGGGGTAAGGATCAGGGGCGGCTTTTTGCCCTCAAGCAGCTTGGGTTCTGTAGCGATGGCGTTGATTCCGTCCGCATCAACAATCATCGGTTTGCGCCATTCGGCGAATAATCGCTTAACGAGCTCCACCGTTTCCGGATGCGTTCCCAGCCCCGGGCCGATCGCTAAGAGCTTGACTTCGTCAGCCATCTTTAGTATCTCATCTGCCGCACCCTCTGCCAGGTGACCGTCGCCTGTATCCGCAAGCGGGCGCTTGACCGTCTCCAAAAGGCTTGAATCAAACACGTCGGCCATGGTCTCCGGAAATCCCAGGTAGACGAGTCCTGCGCCTGTTCTTGCCGCAGCCATCGCGGCAAGCCTTGCCGCGCCGCTCATACCGCGGGAACCGGCAACTATCAATACCTTGCCAAAGGTCGCCTTGTTGCCCGAAGGGGAGCGCTGGGGCAAAAGCGCTGCTGCATCCTCTGAGGTCATCAGGCGGAGCTTTCCTTCGGTATCCAGAATCGTGTTGGGGATGCCGATGTCCGCCGTCCACACGTCACCGCAGTAGGAACGGGTGGGATATAAGAGGTGGCAGGGCTTGAGATATGCCATGGTTACGGTGAGATCGGCCTGGACTGCAAGTTCGGGTTCGTCTGCCATCCCGTCGGCCTCAATCCCCGATGGTAAATCAACACTCACAACGAACGCCCCGGATTGATTGATCAGCCCTATTGCTTTGGCAGCCAGTCCATGGAGAGGACGCTTGAATCCGGTACCCAGCACTGCGTCTACTATCACATCGTAGTCGTCCATTCCTTCTTGCCAGTCGGCCAGCGCGTCCTCGCTCTCCACCTCATCGATAAGCAACCCCATGTCCTTGGCGATGGCGGCGTTGGTAAGGGCGTTGCCCTTCAGTTTATCAATCTTTCCGAGGAGAAGTATTTCAACCTCGGCACCGGAGTTTGCCAGATGCCGCGCGACCACGAATCCGTCCCCGCCGTTATTACCCTTACCCGAGACGCACAGCACAGAAAGGCCTTCCGGCTCAAAGTACTCCTCGATCGTTTCGGCAACCCCACGCCCTGCATTTTCCATAAGAATCAGAGAGGGAATTCCAAACCCTTCGGTTGCTCGCTTATCAATCGCGCGCATCTCCTCACGCCGCACTACACGCATAGAATCTCCTTATGATTTATCCAAGTGTTTCTGAAACCGATGTTTGGAGGTCCACCACCGCTGCCCTCTTGGTGTCAACCGTAGAAGTACTGGTAGGTGATCGCTCGGATAAGATCGCCTGCGCGATCCTTGCTCGTCTCCTCGATGATGTGCTCCTTGTCGTCGTAGCGCAGTTCTACGAATCCATAAGGTTTGTTGCGTTCATCGCGCCAGATTATCTTTGAAGGTTCTGCGGCCTCCTGCTCGTAGCGGTACTCCCAGGACTTGATTCTTCTGTGACGCGAGTCACGCCACTCTTTCTTTGTAAGGCGTGTGTGCCTGTCGTATCTGAACTCTACGGTATTGAGCACCTCGTTATGGGGGTTGCGTACGATTTCTTTTGCGATCTTGTTCTGTTTGTTGAACTCGCGGTCGCATACCTGCAGGGTGATGCCTGCCCGGTCGATGTGGATTTCCTGAACGAGGACACCATCTTTATTGTAGATCAACTGGTGGGTTCTGAGTGGATTGCCGTTGGGGCCAAGAAAGATCATACGGGTAAGCCGATCGTTGTCGTACTCGTAGCGGCATATCTCGTGGAGACGATCGTTAAGGATAGTCCTGCGCTCTATTATGTTCCTCCCTGCTCCTGCTGGTGGAGTGGGAGGTGCTTGTTCTGCTGGTCCGCTTGGTTCTGGGCGAGCGGGCTTCCCTGTGGGCTGGGGTTTCTTCCTTGCCGCGATGGCCGGGGATACGGTAGGAGGTGCCTTTTTTTTGGTCGCTTCGTCTTCACGTTTGGGGGTAAGACGCAGGCGCGCCTCAAGGTGGGTCTCGAGATGATCTATGAGTTTTACCGCTTTCTCCAGGTTGTTTGACTCGATTACGGCCTTGGTTATCTCGTTTAGGATTTCCACCTGGAACTCGTGGGCTGCGGTCTTGATGAAATCGAAATTCACCGCCTGTCCGGCCCTCTCAAGATGCCTGTCTGCCTTCTCCTTGAGCTTTTGGCGCTCTTCCAGCAGCTTGGCTATACGGCTTTCGAGTTCTTCCTGGCCTTTGGCCAGCTCCAGATACTCGGCGTAATCCTTATCAGGATCGTACTTATCTGCCATCACGAGCCTTTAGTGTCGTCCTCATACCTGAACTATAATCCTTCATTGCCGTATTGTCAAGTCATCAGCTTCCTAACCTGGAACGTAGAAATCTGTGCTTGATCTGGCTATTACTTACCCAGGGCTTTTATCCGGGCAAGTAAAGGTTCCATGCCCCCGCACTCTATCGCAGCCGCTCGGCATGAGGCGCGGCATTCAGGAAGATGTTCGCATCCCCTGCATATCTCTGGGATGGTCTCAATGAATTCCCTTCTTTTTGGCGAATCCATAAGCTCCCAGAAGCCCTTCTCGAAAAGATTGCCCAGCACCAACGGGGAGTGGTTGCATGGCCGCAGGTTGCCAGCCGAGTCCAGGGTAGGATAGCTCATCTCTTCTCCTGCGGAGCAGAACCCGTAGCCCAGATGCGGAAATCTCTTTATGTCCACCAGACACATGGGTATCGGAATGGATACACTCACAGGAAATTTGTTCTGAGCCGCGAAGTGCTCGGCTACTTCAAGCATCTTCAATACATCATCAGGCGGAGGGGAAAGCTCGGTCAGATTATCCAATCCTCTACCACCTGGATTGAACCGGTTCAGCATAAGTCCTTGAACCCCCATCTCGCGGGCAAGCCTTAAGGTCTGGTGGAGCCTTGGCAGGTTCAGTTTTGTCGCAACGAACGCGGCTACCATCCGCGCCTTTGTGGAAAGCACAGCCTCGATCCCCCTGATAGATCGCTCAAAGCTTTCCTTGACCCCTTGCAGGTACTCGTGCTCCGAGGCCCTGTCCGATAGAAGCTGTATCTCAAAGGTTCTCACACCAGCTCGAACCAGCCTTTTTGTCTTCTTCCTGTCGAGCGTCTGCCCGTTGGTTATGAGGGTGACCTGTGCACCGCTCAAAGCCGCCTGTAGAACGATGTCCAATATATCCTCACGAAGCAGCGGCTCGCCGCCGCTTATGGTGAAGTTTGCGGGTTTTGCCTCGGAGAGAAGTTTATCCAGCAGCTCGCGCGTCTTTCTTGGTTCAAGATCGTCATGGCGAGTCTCCGGGTGCTTGTGCCAGACGTTGTAGCAGAACCGGCAGGAAAGGTCGCAGCGCTGAGTTGCCTCGAAGATTACTATCTGCTGACGTCTTTGGGATTGGTTCACCCCTCAGCTCCGGTTAAGACAATTAGGATCGGCATGGGGAATAATATCGCCTCAGGTCAGGATTGCAAGACACCACCTCCCATCGATTTCATCCAATCGCGTCTCTTTTAGGTTAAGGAGCTACTGCGACTCTGTTACCTCCAGATCGACCTTATCTTCGCCCCATTCATCGTGATTATTGCTGGCCTTTACATAGACGTACCAGAGACCTGTGCCCAAATCCCCTACGTAGAGCCGGGCTTCGATTTTCTTTCTTCCTTCTAAATCACTTTCCTGGATACTCATCTCAGTAGTATCGTCATCCAGGATACAAATGGCCTTCTCGATGTAGTATTCTTCGTCTCTTGGGGGATTGGGGATACGCGTGTCAGCTTTGACCGTCACCGAGTCGTTGCCAGCGGTGGGATTAGGGATTACAGAGGCAGATTCAACAACGGGTTGCGTCTCTATCGGTAAGTAGCAGGAGATGATACAGTTGAGCATGCTTGCCGCACTCAAGGCGCTTATCCCTGCGATGAACGCGCTGAGAACCGATACCTTGACCCAGCGCGCCGTTCGAGGCATGACGCCGCGCTCCTCGCATCGGCAAAAGAACCGGAACAGAGCATTCCCCGAGCGTCTCAAAAGCTCAAAGAAGAGATGCCTCGTTTTAGCCATGCAACCTCCTTTACTGTCCAAATATAACTCATTGACGACGGCTTGTCAACCCCTTAAGCCAGCTGTTTTCGAGTTGACAAGGAGAGAAACAAACCGTAAGATCAAACATGAAGCAGCTGTTCTCCGACTGGCGGGTGCTTTCCGGGATAGCGATACTGGGCTGGGGAGCGTGGGGGATACTCCTGAAGTTCGCCTTAAAGCAGCTTGACTGGCGTGCGGCGCTGCTTGTCGGCTCAATATCCGCGCTTCCTCTGGCGTTGGCTCTCGGTATCGGCCATTTCAACTGGCGCTTCGACCGCTACGTTCTGTTCGCAGCCCTTGCCGGGATTAGTGCCCTCATTGCCGCACTTGCCTTCAACCGTGCGCTTCAGAAGGGTGGCTCTCTAAACGTCGTCGTCCCTTTGACCTCGCAGTACGTCCTGGTGATCGTGATCTTTTCCATCATCTTCTTCCGCGAGCCTTTAACCTGGAAGCGTATCGTGGGCATCGCAGCGGCCATTGCAGCCATCGTGTTC
>DAOVCF010000154.1 GCA_030670165.1 Candidatus Stahliibacteriota bacterium
GGACTCACCATTCTGTCGCACGATGACGTTTACAGAGGGCAGTGGATCTCCTGTTCCGGCGTCTCTTACCCGCCCGGTGATTTTCCCCATGATACCGGCCATTAAAAGACCTGGAATGAGAAGTAACACCATGGCGAGAAAGACGCCCCTTACTTTTACTCTCACGTTAAACCTCCTAGCTCTAGCTGGATGGGTTTTTCAACATAACTCTATGTGAACTGAGGTCGGAATACTCCGATTACAAAGGATTGACGCACCTCCTTTTCTTTCGTGGAAATTCACACTTTGACATTCACTCATAATAACCGTCCGTTTTTGCAGGCCGCCCTAAAAAGCCCAACATTAACTCATCTGCTCAAGAGAATTACACGGGGAGACAATCCAACTCCTTCGTGTATACCTTCGTATTTGAGTATAGGTTTCTTTCCCGACTTGTCAAGTGGTAGGAAATCTGTGCGCCAGGAGATTGTTACCAGGGGGTGGGCTTACATTTAACAAACCGTGTGGAACGGGCTCTCTAGCCCGTTCTTTTATGATTATCCACAGGCTGGAAAGCCTGTGCTACATTAAAGATATCCAATCGGTGTAAGTATTTTGAGGTCGAGTGTATAGATCTACTGGGGTTTTTCAGAAGCCAGAAGTGAAAGTTTTAATCTAGAAATCAATGATCCTTCGCGCCCCTGCATATCGATGTTCGTAGTAGGGGTTGCCGACCCAGCGGACTACGATCACCCCATAGGTCGATGATGCGTGCACCATCTTGCCCTCCCAAAGATAGATGCCCACGTGGTTCACCTTGCCATGACTGCCTCTGCGAAAGAAAACCAGATCACCCATCTTCAGGTTGCGTCTCGAGATCGGCTTGCCCATTTTAAACTGCTTTTCTGCCGAGTGCGGCAGCTTTACCCCGAATCTCTTGAAAACCGTCATTGTAAATCCCGAGCAATCCGTACCTTTTGGGGTCGAGCCGCCGTAGACGTAGGGCGTTCCCTTGAAGTGGCGTATCTCCTCAACCAGGGCATCGCGCTGGGGTATGCGCGTGGTCGCCCTCGACACACATCCTGCCCCCATAACACACCCCATCACAATCAACAGCATCCCCCCCATCGCCAGCACACCCCGGATAAGGACACGTCTATTCATTAAGAAAGGAGTTGATCTCCATGGTCAGTAGCTTGTCTATGTTGGGGATGGCCCCGACGTGGTGGAATTGAAGCACGCCCGTGGGGTCGATTACCGTGTGTGTGGGGATGGCCGAGACCTCAAACATGGTGGAGATTGTCCCTGATGGGTCGATGTAAACCTCGTAGAGGAAGGTGTTGGCGTCCAGGAAGCTATCTACCGTCTGCGATTCCTCGCTGGAGATACCGATGAAAACCACGTCGTCTCGGTCCTGATATGAGCGCACGAGCTGGTTGAGTCTGGGTATCTCCTCCTTACACGGATCGCACCAGGTTGCCCAGAAGTTGATAACTACGACCTTCCCTGCAAATTCACTGGCGTATACGGTATCACCGGCAAGGGTGAGAAGCGGGAAGTTCGGCACCGGAACGTTCATCCTGCGCCGTAGCGCGATCTCGAGTTCTTCTGCCTGCAGCCACTCCTCGAAACCCTCGACGGTTCCGTGATCCAGAAGATAGATATCCTGGAGGGCCTTCTGTATGGTGCGATCCTCAGGCTCAACGAGCATGATGTTCAGGAGCGCAATCTTGCGTGCGGCAAGATCTCCGGCCTTCTCGCTTACCGCGAGCAGACGTCTGTAGAGCTCTTCTTCGTAATCCGGGATGCTGGTGAGCAGAGAGTCCGCCAGTAGAAGTTCGCGGACTGCATCTTCGTATTTGCCGTATTTGAACGAGAGCCAGCCGAGTGTGGTATAGAGGGTTGCCTGTGTTTCGAGGAGCATGGCGCGTCGTTCGCTGAGGTCGCGCCACCAGAAGAGCTCACGGTAACGGTCGGCGGTAATCCCATTGATTGTCTGCTTCATGTATTTTGAGGCTTCCGCGAAGTTTTTGCCCTTGACTGCGGCTGCTTCTGCAAACCGCGCCGCGGCTGTGGGGTCATCGGAGTTCTTTACGACGCTGCGGTAGTAACCAAGTGCGGTTTTCCAGCTGCGGTCCCTGTAGTATTCAGCCAACTGAATGTTGATCTCAGGATCATCGGGGTATTTCTTTTGCCATTCGATCATCTCCGCGGCCCAAAGGTCTATCGGCTGCTCATACTTAACCTGAAGCATGGTGATTATGAAGGCAGAGGCTAGCTCTGAGGTTGGAAACTCAGCAAGGAAATCCGCGGCTATGCCCTCGATGCGTTGTTTGCGGCGTCCGGCAAGCGCGTAGCTCATAAGTAGAAAGTAAGCGGTTTCCCTTGCATCTCCTTTAAGTAATGGGAATACCGCCCTTTCAAACTCACCCAGACGCTGTGGTGTCTCTGAAATGAAAGCGTAGATGCTGTTCTGATAGTCTGTCCAGCTGGAACCCTCAGGATAGTTCTCAGCGCAGAGCGCCATAAGTGCCTCGCCCTTGTCCTTGAAGCCTTGCGATGCGATAAAGAACTCCATTGCGGCAAAGCGCAGGGCCTCCAGGGAGTCAGGCTCTGCGGCAAGGAGGGAGTCAAGCTCGGCTGCTATGGCGGCTTCAGTTGTCTCGCCCGCCTGGAGCTCTAATCTGTGCAAAAGCACAAGTGCTTGCCAGTTCATGGGGTAATACTCGAGCTCCAGCTTGACAAGCTCGCGCGCACGGTCCCAGCGATCCGCAAGAGGATCAAGGTAAAGCGTTGCATAACTGCGGTTCGCGTCGTAGCGCGGCTTGCCACTCTCCTCGTACACCGGCGTAGCGAAGAAAAGCCCCCCGTCGTCCAGGAGGTGTTTTTCGTCGTCCTCTATCTTATAGGTGAGGATGGTTGCTTCTCGAGGCACGGTATATGAGAAATACCACTCGTCCTGGGAGGGCCTGCCCGGTATTATCTGGATCAATGCCGTATCCGGGGTGTAGGCGACCAGGAGCATGCGAGGGTTCCCAGATTCGTAGGCGAACCCTTTGATCTTCCACGATACCTTCTGGCCTGCCTGTGGTTTTTCGGGGTTGGGGACCGGAGCCTGGGCCCCGATAAGTAATCCTGCGATTAAAGCAAGGGGTGCAGTTCTCTTAAACACGTATCCTCCAGTCGGCTAAGTAAAGATTTGTTTGGGGATTATAGATGGTTAAGACAGGGTGTCAACCGCAAATCATCCTTTCGCCCTGCGGGCGAAAGATCGGAAACGTATCTGACGAAGAAAAGCAATGTTAAGAGCTTTTTTGTTGGAACCTTAAAACAGACAAGAGCGTCTGTTGTACACGGGCTGCTCCGCATCCGTGCGGGAACCCCGAAATGGTAAAGAAATTTACATCTTAGCGGCGGATGTGCAGGGGCACGGAGAAGCGCACTATCTCGGTAGGAGTCCAGGCCTCGAAGGTCACCGAGCTTTTGAAAAGTGCGGGGTCACGGATGCCGTCCCTGGGATGAAGCGCCAGCTCTAACTCCTTACCAACGGCAAGAGTGCTCTGAAAAAGCTCGGGCCTTTCGAGTGCGGCGGGTATCTCTATAATCTCAAGATTGTAGTCGGTGTCCGAAGAGTTAACCAGTTTAAGCACGACCTCGTCTGCGAGCGAGTCTATCCGGTTGAAATGCAGATAGGCAGGCTCCACCTGGAATGGTGTGCGGGAGTAATCCTCGTAGAGTCGTATGGTTACGTTTACCTTGAGGAGGGAATCTCGAGGGTCGTTGGAACGTATGTATGCCCACTTGACGCGCTCGCCAAAAAATCCGTAGGTGTCGAAGATGAAATCGAACGAGGTGCTGTCACCGGGCGCAATCTGGTTGCGTTTCAGCTCGGTGGCGGTGCATCCGCAGAAGGTGCGGATCTTTTTTATCAGAAGAGGCTCATCACCGCGGTTATATATCCAGAAGGTGTGGCGGTAGTGCTCTCCTACAAACCCGTAGCCGAAGTCGAAGCTTTCTTCCGATACCTCGATCCTCGGGACGCCTAAAAGAAGAACTCCTAACATAAGGGCCCAAAAATTCATGACTTACCTCCATTTATTGCTAGAGGTTCTGATTCGTTACCGCGCCATAGAATCACTATCCATATCAGCGCAAAGGCAACAAGGATGGCGGCCACGGCCAGCAGAACGTAGGTAAACTCGACCTTCTCCGCGATGAACCCTGCAGGCACCGCGGTAACCAGGAACGCCAGGCTTGCAAGCATCTCGCGCCAGGCGAAAAGCCTGCCTCGAGCCTGGGCCGGGATGCGCTCCTGGATTATGGTATCCTGGCTGATGTTGATCGCAGAGAACAAAATCCCTGCCACAAGCACCACCAACCCCATTATAACAGCCATGATAAGGTTAAGTGTGGCGTCTGCAAGCACCCGCTCAAGGCCTACCAAGAGATAGCTTCCTCCTCCGATAGCGAACATAAGACCCGTAAATATGTAACTTATTATAATCAGACGATGTTTACGGAAAGCGGGGCCTAGGAGTCCTGTAAGAATCGGGCCTAAAAACATCCCGCCTGCAGCCGCGGCGGCAAGGAGCGTTACCCCTATGGTCCCCATCGAAAGCGTCTGCTGAACGGTCGGGACGATGACCGTGAACGCCACGCCCGACACGAAGAAGAGCGCCACTATCGAAAGCATAACGAACCGCATCATGCGGGTTTGGGTCATGAGGCGGATGCCTTCCTTAATCTCTTTCAGGTAGCCCGAAACCCTCTT
>DAOVCF010000194.1 GCA_030670165.1 Candidatus Stahliibacteriota bacterium
CCCGCCCGCTTATCACAACGGAGCCGCCTCCGGTAACCAACAGGGAGATCAGACAGAGGCCGGTGGATAACTACCAGGACGTTGTAAGGCTTTCTGTCGGAGCCACCGAGACGTCGGGGGGCCTCTCGTCAGGTCTGCACATCCAGGGCGGCCGAACCAACGAGGTGGTCTACGTGGTTGACGGTATCAACGCCAACGATCCAGTGACCGGTCAATCGGGCGTCTACATAGACAACACGGCTATTCAGGAGATGACCATTAACACCGGCACCTTCAATGCCGAGTACGGCGATGCGATGTCCGCGGTGGTCAACATCGTCACACGTGAAGGCAGTAGCCAGAAATTCGAGGGCACAGCAGAGTATGAGACCGACGCTCACCTGAGGCTGAGCAAGGATCCGATCAAATATCCGAACAAGGATATGTGGCATAACAAGGGATCCTTGTCCTTTGGCGGGCCGCTGGGTCTGCCGCGTTCCTCCTTCTTCATCTCCGGGAACATCCTCGAACACGAAAACAGACTTCCCTTCAACGATCAGCACCGCAAGAACGGAACGCTTAAGCTTGCCTGGCGACCGACAGAGGGTGGAGCCAAATTTACCCTTTCAGGCAACTACTCGAACACCTGGTACCATGTCTACAACCACGCCTACTCGAAGGGCATCTGGTTGGAAAATGGACCTATGGTTAACCAGGACAACTATCAGTTGAATCTCAAGGTCAATCAGCGTATTGACAAGATAGCGTACACGGTCAACGTGGGTACATTCAACACCCATCGCAAGGTCTCCTACATGGACGGCGCGCATTACAACGATTTCCGCATGGTGGGTCGTATGCTGATGGATTGGGTAACCTGGGCCTACGGTCGGACCTGGTGGGAACATGATACCACCATTTCCGAAGAAGGAGACACCATAATAGACTCGACCTTACAGCGCATCTACAACGCGGACTCCATGAGCTTTTATATCCCCGAGTCAACCTTTGCCTACGTTGACAACAACACCCAGGACTCTATTTACTTCAACATCCTTGAGCGCTACTCAGCCATCACTGAGAATCCGGACTCAGCGGTCTGGTTCTTCCACAACGAGTACGTCAAAAAGAACGGCTACCTTATAGACGGCGACAGCGTATTCCGCTGGATAGGCTGGAAGGAACAGCTTGAGTCCCTCAACTGGCGCTGGTACGAGGTCAACGAGTGGCGGCCCACGATCGATCCTGTCACAAAGGATACCTTAGGTGTGCACTACCACCTCTTCGATTTTGACCTCTACAAACACTACTACGACCTCTGGCGGGACTGGAAGGATACCACCGTTGATAATCCCTACGAGGACAGCCTTGAGAGCTCAGGGAACCTCTACTACGTTCGTTACAACAGCGACCCCTTGTTCCGTCGTTTCCGTTACTACTTCCTCCCTTACTGGGCGGAGCGCAACACCACCAAGTACATAGCTGACGCTTCCTTCGACTGGAACCCCAACGAGGTCCATTGGTTCAAGGCAGGCATGAGCGGAAACTATCATTTCCTCGACTACAAGATGATCCAGTTCCGCAACGAGAACCCCTACAACGATACCTACCACAAGGAACCGATCATCGCTGCGGCCTACGTTCAGGACAAGGTTAGATATGAGGACCTCGAGCTTCACGCCGGTGTTCGCTTCGATTTCTTCCATCCCGCATCCGACTACTTTGTTGACCCTGAGAACATCGACTCCGGCACGGTAGTTGCAAAGCCTAAATTCCAGTTCAGTCCTCGTCTTTCGATCTCGTTCGCGGTCTCTGAAAAATCCATGATGTACGCCTCCTACGGCCACTTCTTCCAGCCGGTCGACCTGCAGGATCTTTATGAAAACCTGGAAGCCGACATCACCGTGGGCGTACCTCTGCTGGGTAACCCCAATCTGCCGCCTCTTAAGACGATCTTCTACCAGGCGGGATACAAATACGCCATATCTAAGGACATGGCGTTTGAGCTTAAGGGTTACTACAAGGATCAGGAGAATCTTCTGGCTACCCGTAGCGTAAACACAATCTACAAGGGTAAACTTTCGACCTACACCGTGTACGTAATCGAGGATTTTGCCAAGGTCACGGGTTTCGATGTGGGTTTGGTGCGTCGGGCAGCCCGCTTCCTTTCCTGGAATATAACCTACTCCTTCATGGATGCCAAGGGCACCGGTTCTTCAGGGCGTGAGTTCTACTACCGCTATCGCGGCACCGCTCTGGAGCCCCCGAAGCACGAGTACCCGTTGGAGTTCGACGTTACACACTCGCTCAAGGCCAACTTGAACTTCTATCTTGCCCCGGACTTCTCAGTCAAAGCTTTGAGACTAACCAATCTGAACGTTCAGTTCAACTACGCTTCAGGGCAGCCTTACTGGGGAACCGACTCCCGCGGCAACATAATACCCATGGGCACCCGGCGTATGCCGGGCACCAAGACCCTGGATGCCAAGCTGGAGAAGTGGTTCCCTCTGGGAGCCAGACTCAGGCTGGGAGCGTACTTCGATGTTCGCAACATCTTTGACTGGCGCAACGTGGTGAATGTTTACAGCGGCACCGGTCTCCCTGACGACAACGGTGGACGCCCTGTCTACGAAGAGGCCAACTACCGCAACTACGCAAGCAACGGCTTTGCAGACGAATACGAAAACTGGCAGGCCGATGTTGCCGACTGGGAGCATTACTACGCTCAGAATCCGACGATGTTTGGTGCTCCGCGTGAGCTGCGCTTCGGCATCCGTGTGAGCTTTTAGGCCAGAGGAGAAATGACGATGAAAAGAAAAACAATCCTTGTTTTAGCGAGCCTCGTGTTTCTGGCTTTACCCGTTCTTGCCAGAATGGATAGCGACGTTCAGTTTGCACCCCAAAGTCAAAACCGTCTCTTGACCGTGGCGACCGACGAGGCGGCCTCCCGGTGGATGATATGGTGGGTAGATGCAGGAAACATCTCTGACTTCCTGGTCAGCAATACCCTTCAGGGCGGCACATTCGCCCGCCACGCCGCAGACGAACACGAATACAGAGGGGAATTCCCCATAGAGTCTAGCAGGCTTTATCCTAACACGAGAGGCAGGAACGCCGAGTATCCCAAAGGCTCAGAGCAGTTCTACACCTATGC
>DAOVCF010000023.1 GCA_030670165.1 Candidatus Stahliibacteriota bacterium
TCCTTCCACTGCTCGATTGCCGATTTCAAGGCGTCCACAGCCAGCACCGCGCAGTGCATCTTTACAGGAGGAAGTCCATCAAGCTCCTCTGCAGCCTGTTTCCACGTAACATTCTCGGCCTCTTCGATGGTTTTTCCCTTCACCATCTCGGTAAGTATGGATGCGGTGGCGATGTTTGAGGCGCAGCCGAAGCTCTCGAACTTGATGTCGGTTATAACATGGGTTTTCTCATTAATCTTAAGGGTGATTTTGAGCATGTCGCCGCACGCCGGACTTCCCTCCAAAGCCTCGGCGTCGGCATTGGCTATCTCACCTACGTTGCGGGGATGCTTGAAGTGCTCGATTACCTTCTTTGAATAGGATAGCATCTAAGCCTCCTTGTCAGGTGTAAGCGGCGAGAGCTTGCGAAGATCGCTAACGATCTCCTTAAGAGCATCGAGGGTCTTTGCGATCTCCTCTGTGGTGTTGAATTGCGAGAAGCTGAACCGCATCGAGCCGTGCGCCTGCTCGTGCGGCCTGCCCATGGCCAGAAGCACGTAGGACGCCTCCAGCGCCTTCGAGAAGCAGGCCGAACCTGTGGCGACAGCTATCCCCTGCATATCCAGACGCAGAAGGATTGACTCGCCCTCGATGTAGTCGAAGGTCACGTTTAGGATGTGGGGAGCACCCCGATCAAGAGAGCCGTTCAGATGCACCCAGGGAATATCCTTCCCTATCGCATCCCACATCATTCTCCTGAGCTTATCTATATGTTCTATGTGCTCGGGTTTCATCATCCCGATCGCCTTGGCCATGCCTGCAGCACCTGGAAGGTTTTCGGTTCCAGGCCGCAGCTCGAACTCGTTGTAGCCTCCGTACATGATGGGTGAGAGCTTTACGTCCTTTCGCTTATACAGAGCACCGATGCCTTTAGGCCCATGGATCTTGTGCGCTGTGAGTGAGGCAAGCGCGAGGTTCATTTTTTTAACGTCCAAGCCAACCATCCCCCAGCCATGAACCGCGTCGGTGTGAAGAGAGATGCTCTTTTCTGCACATATCCTGCCGATCTCTTCCAAAGGCTGAATAGTTCCCACCTCCTGGTTGACCAGCTGAACAGAACTGAGTACGGTTTCAAGACGCAGAGCCGCATTGAACTCATCAAGCTTAATGAAGCCATCCTGATCAACCCCTACTTCTGTGAGTTCAACACCATCCTTTCGGAGCGCACGAAGCGTATTGAGAACCGACTCGTGCTCTATTGCTGTGGTTACCACGTGAACCGGTTTCTTTAAGGACTTGAGATACCCCTGGATCGCCAGGTTGTTGGCCTCGGTGCCGCCTGAGGTAAAAATGATTTCTTCAGGTTCAGCGTTGATGGAGCGGGCTATTATTGCCCTGGATTCTTCCAGCTTCTCCTTGGCCTCAAGCGACGCCTGGTGCCCGAAGTGCCCTGTTGGAGCAGCATACTCTTCTAAAAGCCAGGGCCTCATCTCCTCAAGCACCCAGGTGTCAAGCCGGGTGGTGGTGGCGTTATCAAGATATATCTCGTTCACTCAACCCGCTCCATTGCATCAATAATAACCTCGCCTGCCGACTTGTAAGCGCGAGGCAGGAACCAGCCCGAGCGCTTCAAACGCTTGTTCAGAATGAACAGAAATACCCAGTATATTGCGAGAGAGGCCACCGCGGAAATCACCCTTGCCAAGAGCGGCGCTTTGAAGGCGAACTCCGCAACGAGCCAGACGAGGAGGGGAACGAACACCGAACCCACAAAGATCAGTAAGGAGGAGATAATCGATGGTCCTGATGGAAAATCTATCGAAACCAGGTCGCCTTCGTGAAGCTCCGGCTCTGCCCGCGCGATCAGAACGCGATGGTCACCTGTAAGAAAGCATATCGCCTTATGTCCACAAGTCCCGCAGACCCCATGCGTACTCATGCGCACCCTAACAAGATTACCTTCTGTATCAATAACCTCTCCCTGCTCTTTCTCTTTGATCATCTGATTATTATAGTTTTTTGCTAGGGTTTGTCAAGGCAACTGCCCGCCCTGCTGGAAATTCCCGCTTAGAGTAGCAGCCCGATCTCTTTTTAACCACAATCATTATCAATTCTCCTATCTTATACCCTAGCGCGGGAACGACTTATGTCAACCTGTGGAATTATCCATGCTTAACTGCAGAATTTCGATGTAACCAAGGGCAAGAAGTGCCGACAGATCAACGGTCTTGAACCTGCTTCGCGCTGCATGCCCGAACGCATATCCCGCAGATGTGCTGGCCTACGAGATGCTGGCGGACGAATGAATCGAGCTTTGCGTAGCAGCGCTGGTGATCGAACGCTGCTGGATCGTCGGCTATTGCCTGGGCAGGGCACGCGTCAAGGCAGGCGCGGCATGCGCCGCAGTCGAGATTGGAGGGACGACCGGGTTCAAGGGGCGCATCGGTAAGTACTGATACCAGTCGAACCTGGGAGCCGTACTCAGGGGTAACCAGCAGGTTGTTTCTACCGATCCAGCCAAGGCCGGCCTGGAGAGCCGCGTGCTTGTGTGAGAAGATTCCGCGCTGGTTCTTCCAATCCAGGAGCTGGGAGGCGGGCACCGGGTAGGCGGAAAAGCTATGATCCTGAAGGAAGCGGGTAATCCTCAATCCCAGCTGGTCAAGTGCCAGGTTGACCATCCGGTAGTGATGGTAGTAGGTTTTGGTAGGATGATCGGTAATCTCTGCAAGCACCGCCTCGGATAATCTTATCGCGGCAACCACCACGTAATTCATGCGTTGCCTGATCCCCTCGGATACGAGAATGTGTTCAGGTGTGATTTGAGCGAGTTCGGCTACCCCTGCCAGATCGGCACCTTGCCCGTCAGCGAAACTCAGGAGTTCAGTCGTCAGATTCTTGCTCATCCGGCTTCCCTTGTTTGAGGTAGCGGTAGAGCGCCAGGAGCGCCACCGGCGTGATGCCTGATATGCGCGATGCCTGACCCAGGGTGGAAGGCCTTATGAGATTGAGCTTCTCGATCACCTCGTTTGAGAGTCCTGGTACCTGTCCAAAGACAAGACCTTCCGGAATCTTGACCTTCTCGATGCGCTGGAAGCGTTTGATCTCATCAAGGGTGCGATCGATGTATCCTGAGTATTTTACCTCTATCTGAACCCGCTCCTTCACAAAATCAGGTAGCTCTTCTATACCCTCATCGATTTCATCGAGATCCTCAATCGAAAGCTCTGGCCGGCGCAGGAGATCGGCAAGGCTAAGTCTATCCGTGGTCGAGGGAAACCCGTGCTCTGAGAGGATCTGATTCGTTTTCTCTATCCTCGGCCTGGTCTTTTCAAGGTGCTCAATCGTTTCTTTGCATCTGGCCTCCGCCTCCTGGACCATTCGGTAGTCCTTCTCGCGCAGAAGTCCTAACTTATAACCTTTCTCTGAGAGTCGGGCGCAGGCGTTGTCCTCGCGCAGAAGTAAGCGGTACTCCACTCTGGAGGTAAACATGCGGTAAGGCTCGTTCGTGCCGCGGGTTATAAGATCGTCTACGAGAACCCCGGTGTAGGCCTGGTCTCGACCAAGTGTGAATGGCTCCTTGCCCTTGACCCTCAGTGCTGCGTTGATTCCTGCCAGCAACCCCTGGGCCGCCGCCTCCTCGTAGCCGGTGGTGCCGTTTATCTGACCTGCAAAGAAGAGATCACCGATGACCTTGGTCTCGAGCCAGCTAAAGAGCTGGGTGGGCTGGACAAAGTCGTGCTCAATCGCATAGCCGGGACGAATGAACCCCGCGCGCTCAAGTCCGGGAACGGCATGGATCACCCTCTGCTGAACATCCAAAGGCAGGCTGGTGGAGAGCCCGTTGGGATAAACCTCGTTGGTTGAAAGGCCCTCCGGTTCAATGAACACCCGGTGGGAGTCCTTGTCTGGGAACTTGACAACCTTGTCCTCAATGGACGGGCAGTAGCGAACCCCGGTTCCGGTTATCTTACCCGTATAAAGCGGGGAGCGGTCAAGATTTTCAGAGATTATCTCGTGGACCTCTGGCGTGGTGCGGGTGATGTAGCACAGCGCCTGGTTGCGCAGTTTGGGCTTGCTGAAGAAGGAGATGCCGGGCGGCGGTTCCTCGCCGGGTTGGGATTTCATCCGCTCATAGTCAAGGCTGCGTCCGTCCAACCGAGGAGGGGTACCTGTCTTGAAGCGTCCCATCTCAAAGCCCAGAACGCGCAACGTCTTGGATAGGCTTTTTGCAGCCTGATCACCTAAACGCCCACCATCAAAATGCTCGCTGCCGATATGCAGAAGGCCATTAAGGAAGGTCCCAGGGGCAAGCACCACAACCTGGGCTCGGATTCGGCCTGCGGCCTGAGCATCAACACCTGCTACCCTATCTCCCTCAATATAAAGTCCCTTAACCTCATCCTGCCATATCGAAAGGTTCTCCGTCTCTTCGAGCACCCTGCATGATAGATTCCGGTAAAGCGCCTTGTCGCACTGGATACGTGTTGACTGCACCGCCGGACCCTTGCTTCGATTGAGACGTCTGAAGTGGATGCCGCAGCGGTCGGCAAGACGAGCCTGCAATCCACCCAGAGCGTCTATCTCTCTGGTAAGCTGGCTCTTGCCTAGACCACCGATTGCAGGGTTGCACGACATCTCACCTATCTGCTCGATGTTCAGGGTGATAAGCATGGTCCTCACTCCCATTCGTGCCGCAGCGTGTGCGGCTTCTATCCCTGCATGGCCACCGCCAACGACGATCACATCATACTGAATGCTCATAGAATTCCCCTAAGCAGAAAGAACACCATAAGTCCGGCCAGCACGAGGAACAGGATCGCGGTCAGAAGCTTCGTCAGTGCAGCGTTGCGGGTAAGGAACGTCTGAAAGTGTCTCTCACTCATGCCGAACCGAACCAGTATGAATATAACAATGAGGGGGATAATGAAGGCGATATTGTAGAGAAGTAAATACAGCAGAGCCCTGCCGCGGAACTCGGAGACCTGAACCATGTAAACCAGGGTGGGCAGGTAGATCTGGCCGGTACAGATCAGCTCGAAGATCGACACAAAGAAACCAGTCACCACCGCACCGATCACTATCCCGCCCAGGGTGGTGCGTTTACGGATAATCTGATTCAGACGCTTGCGGATGCGATCCGGCATCTTGAGCTTGATCCTCTCGCCCTCGCCGCGTTTGAGCAGGAGGAAGTCGTTGAACGAATAGGCGGTGAGAACCAGAAGAAATACGATGGTTGCGGCCACGATCACTACGGAAACCCACCTGAGTACTGAAAGCAAGGCAAGTATCTGGTAGGCGAAAAAACCCAGAAGGAAGTAGGTCAAAAAGACCGATGCAATGAAAGGAGCGGCCACCCAGATGATCCGGCGGCGCTGGACCCCTAAAACGGAAAGGTAGGTTATAAAGAAGATCAAAACCGCAAACGCGCACGGGTTTATGCCGTCAAGAAGGCCTGCCCCGATTATGGGGAGTATGCCGAAGCCCTTGAATTCACGTACGATCTCCTCAGCACCCCTCTGTCGAGCGGCCCCTATCTCTTCCCATGGGACGGGTTCTTCCCGTTCCGCTTCCAGCAGGGTCTTGAGTTTGGTAGAGTTGATATCTGACTGGATAAGATAACCTCTTCCAAAAAACAAGGCTGGTGTAAGGAGCCGCTTGTTTTTGGAAACGCCGTAAACCTCGCCGAACGCGGCCAGAAGCTCCTTGCCATAAGGGTCTTCTATGCTGTAGATTTGAATCGCCAGTGTCGAGTCCTTGCTCACAAAACCCTTGAGTAAGGATAACGCCCGGTCGCACTCCTGGCAGGCGAATGTCTCAAAGAAAACGATCTTGCTCTTGCCTGCCGCCACTGAGGTATCCGAAGCTAAAGCAACCGCGGTATCTATCTCTACAGTCAGCTCCTGGCCTGCATATCTTAGAGAATCTTGTGCAGAGTAGCCTGGCCGCAGGGTAAGAAGCAGGCGCTCCAGATCGCGTTTGACCTCCTCATCCCCTCCCAGAGCAAGACCTTCAAAAAACAGAACCGGTATGTCGTTCTCAAGATCGTTTGCCTTGGCCTCCATCTCCTCAAGAAGGAAGTACTCCTCGGTCTTGTCTATGTTATGCAGCTTGATGGTAAAAAGGCCGGGGTAGCGCTTGGCCAGGCGAGGTAGATCAACCTTTAGAATCCTGATGCAGTGATCGCAGTCAGGGGCGTAAAAGAGGTCTATGACTATCGGAGAGTGTCGTGTTTCCGACTGGGTATCGGGGATGATAAGAGCAGAGTCAATCTCCACATCCTCAGCCTCGATGTAAGGGGCTACGATGCTTTGTATCGTTGGTTCCTCAGGGTAGCGATCTGAGAGCGCAGACACATCGTTTGCTAAAAGTGCAAGCGAGTCGTCATCGAACCTGAACCGGGCAACACCGAAGTGCTTAGCGTCCGAGCCTGCGCCCAGGATAAAACTGCTGCCCACGCGCTCCGGCTTTGGAAGATACGCAGGGGTGTGTCCGGAGACTATGATGTCTATATCAGGGAACCCTTCTGCGATCTTTCGCTCGGCGTCAAGCCCCAGGTGGGAGAGGAGGATTATTACGCCTCCTGCCTCTTTAAGTTCAGGAAGGATAGAATGAAGCTCTGATGCCGGGTCCTTGAGCTGTACACCGCCGAGATCGGATTCATCGTAGAAAAGAAACGCATCCTTGGATATGAGTGAGATTACGACCACCTTGACCCCTTGCACCTCTCTCACGATATAGGGCTTAAGCAACCGTTTGCCGCCTTTGTAAGCATTAAGGCAGACGAAAGGCAGTCGACCTTTCATCCGGGAAGAGAAGAACTCGTAACCCTCGATAAGCTCCTGATCCCCGAAGGCCACGGCATCGAGAGGGATGCGCCTGTATGCCTCCAGGAAAACCGAATACTTCACGCGGGATGGGAAGGGTGCGAGTATATCGCCTGCATCAAGGATAAGCAACGCAGATTCTTTACCTTGGAGGTCCTTGATGGCGCTTGCCCGTCTGGGCAGGCCGCCCCACGGCCCCTCAGGACAGCGACACCATGAGAGCGTTCCGTTTGGCGATGCGATGTAGAATACGCTAAACTCCTGGGCAGAAAGGCCTCCAACCCCCCAAAATATCAGGCAAATCCCGACCAATTTCCTCATAATTGCATGGATTATAGGTCGCTTACCTGGCATGTCAACGAGGACTTTACAAACGGCTCAGCTTGGATAGAATTCGGTAATGAAGGAGTACTCGGACGGCACGAACTACCTCCTGCGATTCGATCGCGGCGAAGAGGTGATCACCACACTGCTCAGGTGGGCAAAAGAACGTAAGCTGGAGGGTGCGTTTCTGACCGGTCTGGGGGCGGTCGAGAATCCGCACCTGGGATACTTCGACGCAGAAAAGAAGGGATACATAGATAAAGAGTTCGAAGGCGAGTTCGAGATAGCCTCGCTTACAGGCAATCTGGCCTGGGACGGCGCCGGCCCCATCGCGCATATCCATGTGACTATTGCCGGTCCCAACTTCCTCGCCTTCGGAGGACATCTTTACTCGGCGGTGGTCTCTGGAACGGTGGAGATAGCGGTGATACCGTTCGGTAGCAAGCTTGAGCGTAAGTACAAGGAAGAGTTGAACTTAAAGCTCCTGGATTAGTGGGATGCATATTTCCTCCGACGGGCCCGTAGCTCAATTGGCAGAGCAGCTGACTCATAATCAGTTGGTTGCAGGTTCAAGTCCTGCCGGGCCCATTTATCTTAAAAGATCGTGAACCCCGAAGCCCCCAGGAAGAAATCCTCTGTAAAGAAAGTCCCCAAGGAAATCAAGTGGAGGGCTTTTCTTGCACCGGAGCATCCGTGGAAAACCGTTATCATTCTTATAGTCCTTGTGGGCATAATCTTTACTGTTGGCAAATACGTTTACGATATCGTACCTGGGGAGGTATCCTCCAGAATCCTGCCCGCGATCCTTGCCGGCTTGCTGGTCTTCCTGCTCTTTTTCGGCTCGTTCAACCCTTACTTCATACCGATAAACTATCATCTTACCCAGGAAAAAATAGTCATAAAGAAATTCTACCATACCGACCGCAGGGAGTGGAAGATATTCCGCCGATTTTTTCTTACCCGATCAGGTGCCGTGCTTTCGACGTTCGCAACCCGGAAGCGTTTCCTTGACAACTTCCGAGGCGTTCAGCTGATGCTTCCCTCCGATAAAGAGAAAAGGGAGAAGGTGTTGAACTTTCTCGAGACCAAGCTACCGCTTGATGCCGGTCAGAGCCGCGAGTGAAGAGATAGCCGCCTCAACAGGACGCACCTCCATAATGAGGTAAGCATCTAACTCCCTGGCAAACCCCAAATAAGGTTCAAGGGCCGCCGGATCGGTGACCGGCAGATGCTCGTCCCAATCACCCTGATTGTCGTGAACGTGAACCACACGAACGGCGTTAGCATGTTCACGGAAGAAGCAAAATTCGGCGTCGGCGATGCGCGGGTGCGCCACCTTAAGGTGTCCGATATCCATCGTGTAGGAAAGGCCATCTATTCGAGAAAGGATATCCCTGACGAACTGCTGATGGAAACCGCCGACGTTTTCAATGCATAAAGGCGGACCATTGCGCAAGAGATTTGCTGCGCGGCGCAGGCGCACAAGCAGGATAGTCTCATAGTATTCACGGAACAGATCAGTGCCCTGACGACGTTGTCCTGAGTAAGCAAGTGGGGGTGCCGAGCCGAGGTGAACGGTAAGCGCCTTGCAACCGGCATCACTGGCCTTTCCTTGAAGACGGACTAGCCACGTAAGGTAGCGAGCGAAAACCTGCTCTGCGGTCTCGAAGAACCCCATGGTTTCAGGCAGATGCGCAACCCAGGTTATCCCTTCTTCTTCAGCCACCTTTGCAATCTCTGCACGTTTCGGTTCCGCGGTCAACTGGGTAAGGAAGTAAGGGTTATTGAGGTTGATCTCAACCACACGCACATTGCGTATAGCGAGGTAGCTGAACGCCTCGGCAATGGATGAAAATCCTTCAAGAACCTGTACCCCAAAGCGCTCAACGAAAGAAGCCTCAGACATCCGTGGATTTTAGCGATAATTCAAGGATTGTAAAGAGCTGTTATCCTGGAGTCTCTTCCTCGGAGCGAAGCCTTTCGATGCGGGCAAGTTCGCGCCTGGCACGCGTAAGGAGCTCCTCGCGGAACTCTTCAGGGACCCCCTGGTCGCTTTCCAGACGGGAGATCGCCTCGGAAAGCATTGCCTGCCGCCTCTTTAACTCGGCAATCCTGGGGGCACGTTTAGGATCGGACCTGCGACGCAGGAAAGCCCACAGATAGTAAGCACCCAACGGAAAGATTATGAGGGCACCCGCACCGATCATCCACAGCCAGCTTGCCTGGGGAAAAAAGAGTTGCAGAACCCCTAAAAACACCCCGGCTGCGGCAACCAGCACCACCCAGGCCACAAACAGCTTCTCCTGTTTGCGGGAGAGTCTGCGCAGTTCGGAAAGGGCAACATCTACGGCTTCCTCCTGCCTGACCGAGAAAAGCTCGGTAAGCCTCCGGCTCGTTGGATCGAAATCATCGGTAAGCAGGGAGAACTCAGAGTCCACCGTCAAATACGGAACTGGCAGGTGTGAAGCGGTGAAGCGACGCTCCCTCGTAACAAAACGGTTCACCCTTCTTAGGAATCTTGCAAAATCCTTGATATGGCTTCGGTTGAGTGAAGAACGAACATCGTCCATCCGCTCAAGCCATCGCCGCAAGCTGAGCCGGTGCCATGCCGATGCACCCTCACGGTATACCCAACGCTCTATCTCGCGTAGCGTTTCCTCATCATTCGACTCCACGTAATAAACCCCATCCAGCAACACGGTATCAGGTCCTGAAGCGATCTTTTTCCCGCCCTTTGGAAGAACGCCTATCTTTATAAGAGTTGAACCTGGGGTGAATCCAAAATCCAGCTCCCCTGCGATTCGCTCAGGAACTATCCCCAGCCTTGCGAGCGCTTCATCTGCGCCGGATGCGTGCTTGAGCCCCTCCGGGTCGCGTGTTGAAAGGGCTGCCTCAAGGAAACGGGCAAGGGCCGAGGAAAGTTCTCGCCTGCGCCAGAGGATACCTTCCTCAACGTCAAACGCATGGCCTGAAAGGTCAAGATCAAGCCTTACGAAACCGCCGCCATCCTCAAAAAGCCTTGCCGAGAGCCGGTAGGGAATCTGAGCTGCCAGGTTGCCCCCGTCAAGGTTAAAGACAAGCGAACGCCTGCCTGCAAAACGCTCCCACGCAGGAGCGCCAAAAGCAAGACTCAGGTGTTGAGAGATGCGGTAAAGATCGGTCTCTGAGCCGAGCGAGAACACTGCAAGCTCGAGGATCCTTTCCGGCGTTGGCGTTTCCTTTTCCTTAAACAGGTCAAAGATGCCCATCAGCGTCCTCCCGCCAAACTGTTAATCATAACGTAGGATATTGACTTACAGCCGATTGTCAAGGTGGTGATCAACCGAGCAGGCAATTCTTGCAAAGATGCCGAAGCTTGACAAAAGCTAAAGCGTCAGTTAAATCGTAATCGTGACCAAGTCGCACGAAAGAAAAGGACCCTCGATTTTGGGCATCTTTGTACTCCTATCCCTTCTCTCCCTGATTTTGATAGGGCTTACCGGATTCATCAAAAGTTTTGCGCGTCCGCCTTTGATCTACGTAATACTCGGAATGCCTGGGGTTCTCTTGCTGGCGTTTTTTATCATCCGATTGATAAGAGGGCCGCTCAGGGATCAAGGCTGGGGGATTATAGACACTGGCATCAAGAAAAAGCACCCCTTAAGATGGCATGGACTCCTGGGTTACATAGGTGGAGGGCTTGCGCTGCTCGGTCTATTGGTAATACTGACAGGTGCCGGCTGGGGTCATATATTCGGAGCCAAACAAACCCTCACCCTTACCGAAGGTGAAACCCGGCAACTGTTATCGAACCCTGACGATTCGCTTCACCTTTACAAATTCTGCCCCACCTTCTACCCCCAATCCCGATCTGCAAACGACTACAAGGCGCTGGTAATCACTCTGCTGGATTCGGTTTTTACCTGGGACACGGTAAGCCTCAACTCTCCTATAAAGATCGGCAACCGCCGCATATACCTTGCCGATTGCGCAATGAGCAAGGACTCGCTCTACCTCCTGTTCAGGCTGGTCCTGCCCTGGGGCGATACCATACCGTACGAGTTTCCACCCGAAGGGGTGATCGACGATCCGCGCTTCCCCTTGATCGTCTCATTTGAGAAGTTTCATATTGACAGAACCCAGCTCTGGCCCGAGCCTGAGGTACCCGAGGTATCAATAAACCTTATGCTCCCTGGAGAGCTTTTGCTTTCCGAACGCCTGCGCGCACCGGACTCGGTGAGCCTGGAAGACTACACGCTGTTCTTCGACGGCATACGGATGCGACCCACCGTTACCTTTATCTGCCTTAAGGACGACAGCTGGATAATCGCCGCGGCAGGTGGAGCGCTTTTGATAATGGGGTTGATCCTCGGCTTCATCTCACAGGCTGTCCTAAGATTTGGGAGGCAAGATGTTTGATCCCTTAACCGCGTTCACCCTTGAACGTCCTCTACTTATCATACTTTCAACCCTTTACGGCCTCGCGCTTGTGTTCTACTGCCCGCCGGCGATAAAGGCCAAGCGGGCAATCAAGATAACCGGACTAGCTCTGCACATCGCCGCGTTGCTCATCCACTCCTTCCTTCTGTTCTTAAGACTCTCAAGCACCGGCCATGCGCCGTTTGCAGGTCTTTATGAGACCTTACTTTCGATCTCCTGGAGTACCTCGTTCGTTTTCCTTGTTCTTTCGTGGAAACGGGGTGCGTTCGGGTACGGTCGTGGGGCAGCCTTGGTATCGTGGGCCATAATATTAGCTTGCATCATACTGCACGTATTTGCATACGAGAAGGTTGTGCCTCGCTATCTGCCACCGATACTGCATACCTCCACCTGGTTCGAACTGCACACCGCACCTGCCTTGCTTGCTTACGCGTTCTTCACGCTTGCATTCTTCGCGGCATTAACCTCACTTGGAGGGAAGAACGAAACAAGACCTGTGCGCCGCTCGGTGGCCTCCTTCTACCTGTGGCCGGGGATGATACTATTCACGGCCTCGCTCGGACTGGGCGGGGCCGCATCGCGCCTTGCATGTGGCTCCTGGTGGATGTGGAACCCGAAGTCCGCGTTCTCTTTATTAACCTGGGGGCTTTTCTTCCTGGCACTTGTTTCAGGTGGGAAGAAACGCTGGGCAAAAAGCGCCTTCCCCTGGCTGGTGATGGCAGGCTTCGCCGCGATAATCTTCACCTTCTTCTTCACGAACAAGGGCCTGCACGACTTCCTGTAGAATTATGGGCGTACTCTTTAACCCCAGGCGGTTCTTTAAAGAGATAGGAAAAACGCTTCAGCTTGCGCCGATGCTTGTGGTGATACGCTGGGTAGGAACGGCATCTTTCATTACGCTCCCGCTCTGGCTTCTAAGAATCCAGCCCTTCAGCAAACCCTGGCTGCCGATACCTGCTGAAAGCTACTACTTCTGGCAGCTTATCTTCCTGCTGCCCTACGGGATCGTGCTGACCCTTCTCCTCTCAGGTTTCTCGCTCCTCATCCTTCACGGCGGCGGCAGGCTTGGAACTCGGTTCCGCGCGGTTTTCGCGATCATCTCGTATGGATTATTCCTCCCCTGGATTTTCTGTCTTGCCTGGGACCTTTTCCTCATCTTCTCAGGCCGCTGGATGCTGGTCTGGGCAGCGCCTTTTCATGCTGCGGCAGCAGGAGCCGAGGGATTCCTCTACGCCTACGGATTCCGCAGGGTGTTCGGGACCTCGTGGGGAAGAGCGGCGCTGATCGCCGTTCTCAACTGCATAATATTCATAGGGCTTTCCGCACTAATAGTCAGATAGGCACAAAAAAACATAAAGTCAATTCAAGCGTATGAGACGACATCTCCTTCTTCCACGTCCATGAATCTTTTTAATTTGACGCATTGACGCCTGCCTCTTTCACACTACAATAAAAGTGTAGGAGGAGAGCAAATGGCGAGTGCTCAATTAAAGAAGCTACAATTCAGAGGATAAGCAATGGCCACGGGTGTGACGCTAAAGATGCAGGAACTTCCCGAAGCAACTGATTGTTCGTTCTGCTGGGGCTTGCGTGCAATTCTGCGCAGTTTGAACGTTAAGGCAACGCCCTTTGATATACGAGGATTCTCTTTAAATGCCTTTGCCATCTGGGCTCACCCAAGCAAACCGGTCAGGTCGTGGAAGGAGGCAAACTGCGATCTTTTTGTGGAATCCCTGCTGCGCATACTGGGACTTCGGGGAGGGCTTCTCTGCGCTCCCGCGAGCGAGCGTGACCTTTTGGGCCATTTCATTCGCCACTGGAAGGGCAGGGTTGAAAACAGCTTGCAGGCCGGCATCCCTGTGGCGGCTTGCGAGGTCTGGCCTGAGTATCTGTGGGGGATCATTACCGACTGGGACAGCAAAGAGCGGTTCTTGAAGGGATTGATCCCCGGTGGAAAACACAAACTCCTAAACACCTGCTGGCCGCGCAAGCTGCTGATAGTCGGCGGACCGGCGGTGTCGCCACGTATAAAGGCAAGCCTACGGGTAATCCTGCGTCAGGCCGAAACCCTCGGAGCAAACCGTATCCCCCAGGGCAAATGGATAAGCGGGCTGGACGCATATCTCTTGTGGCGAGAGCGTATCGCTAAAACCTATACCCGCGAAGCAAACCATCACATCAATTTGGCCCGCTACATTGCAGAAGCCCGCAACGATGCGGCCCTTTTCCTCTCACATCACACCGATTTTCACAACACCGAAACCGAACGCATGATGTTTGCACTTGCGCGGCGATACAAAACGGTTGCCGAACGCCTTAAGGAAGCCGTGACCGCTCCAGGTGAACGCCCGTTCATAAACGCGGTTACGGAAACCGTAAGTGAGGAGGAAAAGGCCCTGGTTTTGCTGGATGAACTTCTATTCCGAATCGAATAGTTGACAAGAGGCCTAAACTCATATATGCTTAAGGGATGGGAGAGCATGATTGAAGCAAGGCATACTCTCGGTCCTTATCTTCACAGGCGTATGGGCAGCCTTGTGGGACACACCCGAGGCCGATCTGTCGTTGGCACGACTCCACATAACGAGTCCGGCAGGGGCTATCAAGAATCGTCCCAGATTCTTAGTTAATGTTTCGGAAATTACAAGTCTAACATCACTGTATCTTGAAGATACAGCCTCAGAGCGAACAAGCTCCTTGCCCATAATCAATGGATATCCCGAAGCCCAGGTATCCGCAAGATTCGGAAGATTTGAGTTGGGGCTATCAGGAGAGCAGACCCTCGATGCAGGGGGCAAGATCTGGGAGCAAGAGTCGCCGGATGTTTTAAGGAGCCTTGATCTCTACAGGTTGTCCCTCGAAGCGGCATGGTGGCCCAAGCAAGGGAACGGATTAGTATTAGGATATAACCATTACCTGGCGCGGTTCATCCTGGATGAGGTTTATCCTCTCGATTCTATACACTATAGGGCTTTCGGACATACCCCGGGTGTTTCGGCAGCGTTCGTTTCCACCCCTACTAAAGACATCACCCTTGATGCCCTTGTATCGTTTGCACCTTACATCCTGTTCTATACTGCTGCAGACGGTGTTAGAAAACGAGACGGCTACCTCATCTTCCCGCTTACATTTATAGGTGATATAGACATTTCTCCCACGGAGCAATTCGAGTTTTTCTTTACACTCCGCTACACCTTCAACTCTATGGCACGTAATCTCCACATCACCTCCTACATAGACAGTATCCCTCCGCCAAGCGATACCATCAACGAACACATGATACCGATCTACGATAAAAAAACCCTCAGCACAACAGCCGGAGCAAGCTATCGTATTATTGAACCCTTGAGTGTACGTCTGTGGGGTAAGTATTCCGCTTCGCCTGTTGACGATCTGCGCCTGCCCTGGCCTAATCCGGGCGGGATAAGCGTGGCGGCTGAAGCCATCTGG
>DAOVCF010000036.1 GCA_030670165.1 Candidatus Stahliibacteriota bacterium
TTCAATCCCGATAACTTAGAGCTTGATCTTTTCATTCGTTTCTTTGACCGGGACGGCAACCCAATTACCGAGGCTTATAAGACTGCAAAGCTTGCGGATACCTCGTGGATTCGCCACCCTTGTCTTGAGATGGACACCGCAGGCAACACCATCCTGCTTTGGGCAGATAAGCCGATCTGGAGGGAGGATGAGCCTTGGTATGCCTGGTATGTGCGCTTTCAGCGCTTTGCCCCTGACGGTAGCCCTGTTGGCTCTGCGCACACCTTGGTTGCCCTCGCACTCTTAGGTAAGCACACGAAGAGACCCAGCCCATTTGACCTGAGCCTCAACAACAGGGGTGAGTTCGCAGTGACCTGGTGTGAGGTAGCTCCCCCCTATTGGGATTTGACCTGCGTGTGGGTCCAGCGTTTTGATCTGGAAGGCTATCCTGTAGACCGGGCCTTTTTGACCCATGACGTTCCGGGTAATTACCTTCTTCCCTTCACCTTTCCCAGGGTGGCGCTTAATGACGAGGGAGACCTTGTGGTAACCTGGCGTGATCAGCTTAATCCTGACTCGGTGTATCAGCGGTTCCAGGTGTTCGATGCCGCAGATGAACCTATCCTGTCCTGGAGACCAAGAGGGCATCGGTTGGACGACGGCATGAAGTGGGGTAGCTGGGCCCAGCCCTTTTGGCTCGATAATGACCGTTTCGTGGCATTCTGGGTAAAATATCTAACTGATATAGGGATAAGTGGTTATGGAGTTATGGGTCGTGTGTTCGGCCACCGCGGGTTGGCGTCTTATCCCATACGTCTGGTGATGAGTGATACCGCCGTAGCCGCATGGGGGGTTTCCTGGAGAAAGCAGTTCTCGGTTGCTTTCTCTTCTGACGGGCGGTTTGCTGAAACGCACTTTAGATGGTGGCGTCAGCACAATCCAGACTGGATGTGGGGCCATCCTGCGGGTATGCTTGGCGAGATCCGCAACAACGAGCCGTGGCGCTGGACTAACCTTTTCCAGTATACGGCGCCCTTCGGAATAGATACCACATTTAAGGCTATTTTTGTACCTGCCGTAGGTGCGTGCGACGACCGAATCGTATGGGTGTATCCCCACTCCACGCCCGATAGCATCTGTGAGGCCTGGGCCTTGATCTCCGACTGGGACATGGGCGTAGGGGTAGTTGAGCCACCGCCCGTAACACACTACACCGACTGGGAGGTAGTTACCTCAATCGGCCCACAGATCGTTCTGCGTTACGCGGATCGTCCCGAGGGCTTCCACGCTTTTGTCTTTGATGCCTCAGGCCGCAAGGTGGATGAGTTGCACTCAGACCTAACGCAAGGCACCATCACCTGGGGTGAGTGTTACGGGTGTTACGGGCCTGGGGTGTACTTCATAGTGCCGAGTGGGGGTAAGTCGTCGGCACAGAAAGTCGTCTTGATAAAATAACCCCCTTCCCCTAACCCCTCCCACCAGGGGAGGGGAATTAGTTAAGCGGCCTTCGGACGCTCCGGGGTCCCCGCGTGGAGACGGGGTATCCGCGTGGGGTGTACGATGCCCTCTCATTGCAATACCTCTTTCAACACCTCCCGCCCCTGGTAACGATCTGCTGGACAATCTACATTGAGCTATTGACAAACCGTTTCTAAGACGTATACTTGTAAACAAATGATTTGGAGGTTGTAATGAAGCAAGTCGTGAAATTGTGTTTAACTGTATTGATTGTAACGCTGGCTGGCTGTCAATCCAATTGGCAGGAGTTTAGGGATGAAGAGGGAGGTTTTTCTGTAAAAGTGCCGGGTAAAGTGTACAGTAAACCCAACATCCCCCAGGAAGGAAGAACCGGCGGACAGGTTCACATGGTCAATATAGAAGATGCTAGGTACGTTATGTTATATATTGATATCGTTTTACCTGGGAATCGTGACCTGACTGAAAGTGAAATTGATTCTCTCAAGAAATTTATTATTCAAGACCTGGAAAATCCAAACCAGGTTCTGCCTATTAACTACGAAGATATTGATGTACTGGGATATCCCGGATTAAGAATAGAGTGGCCTACGGGGAACGGCACTTTTGTGACCGAGGTCTTCTTTGTCGGCAGACGTCAGTACCAACTTGGGGTTGATTTCGTACTAGGCTACCCTGAAAAAGACGTGAAGAAGTTTTTCAGTTCCTTCCGTTTGATGTAACGGCTAAGGTTTCGAGTGTTCTCGGGGTCCCCGGACTGGCCACGCTGAAATGAATAAGCTGGTCAAATACTGGACAAAAGCTGGTCAAAAGTTGGACAGATGGTGGTCAAAGTTCCGGGGTCCCCGCGTGGAGACGGAGTATCCATTTGGGGTGTACGATGCCCTCTCATTGCAATACCTCTTTCAACACCTCCCGCCCCTGGTAACGATCTGCTGGACAATCTACAAGATAACCTTGACAGATCATCAAGTTCAGCTAAGATAAAAGGTCGGGAGGTGGCCGCAGGGTGACGTGGGATTGCGGGAATAGGTCCCCTCCCGACAACTTACCCCCAGTTAATGCTCCTTTTGCCCTACCGGGCAAAAGATCGCAAATGAAGATGTCGCTATGGTTTCTTGGCAATAAATAACATCTCACCTTACACCCTCAAAGCTACTTCGTAGCTTTTTGGAGAGGCTTAAAATGGTTAGGCTTTCCTGGCGATGAATAGCATTTCCCCATCGTGCCTGAATTCAGACCGCTCATAATCGCCGTAGATGGCCTCAACCTCCAATCCAGCCTTCTCCAGGAGCAACTCTGTCTCGAATCGCCATAAGTAGCGTACCGGAAATTTCCAGATCTTTCGTTTAAGGTTGCCGTCTTTATCTACCAGATCATAAGTCCTTTCCACGTGGATCATCTGGTTGACGTGGTCGTACCTGGTTACCTCGGTACGGGTCAGTGTGCCGTCAGGGGTCTGGGTGGTGCCGAAATGGTTGTACAGCTGCTTATGAACCAGCCGTTCGTAAGAGGGCGCGAAGAGCGAGAGCACGAACCGACCTCCAGATTCAAGGTGCCTGGCCACACACTCCAAACATCTTTCCTGATCGGCCCGTGTCTCAAGGTGCTGAAAGGAGCGGTAGGGGATGATCACTAACGGGAAAGTCCGACCCAGATCGAAATCCCTCATGTCGGCCTGAACCCAGGTAACGTTCTTACGGACATCCTCTGGTAATCCCTGAGTCTTCTTCCGCGCTACCTCAAGCATCGCTTCGGATATCTCAAGCCCTACCACCTCGAATCCGGCCCTGGCCAGTTCCAAGGCAACTCGGCCCGTACCTCCAGCAAGCTCAAGCACCGGTGAACCTTACTCGCGCGCGAATCCAAGATGGAAATCTATGTCTCCTACGTCACTGGACTCAAGATCGTATATATCGGCTATAGGCTCGTATAGCTTTTCAATATCCATCCAAAACCTCCTTACTGCTTCTTCGCCAAAACGATCAGGCGGTTATGATTCCAGGTTAAAGGCTCCTTTTCTATGTTGCCCCAAGCTTGGCAAAACTCAAGCCCGTTGCGTTCAAAGAGGTCAATCATCTCGTGCAAGGAGTACATCCTTAGCTGCATCTTGCGCTTGGAGATTGTATTCTCCGTAACAAAAGTCCAGGAGCCGTGCTGGGTAGAGGTAGCCAGGTCGAAACTGAGGTCCCTTAAGATGAACTCGCCTTCGTATTCTGACCAGCCGCGTTTGGCAAAGTTGCGAATGATCCAGTCGCGGTTGATTAGGTCAATGAGAAACCGTCCGCCCTTCTTGAGTGCCCTGGCGATGCTTTCAATCGTTCTTTCGTCATCTTCGCGTTTCTCGAAGTAGCCAAACGAGGTGAAGAAGTTGAAGATTGTGTCCAGCTCGTCCTCGAACGGTATGTCCCTCATATCGCCGCGAACGAACCCCACATTTAGCCCCTCGTGCTTCGCCTTGACTATTGCCTGTTTGAGATAGGCCTGGGTGAAGTCAAGACCAACCACGTGCTTGTATCCTCTACGTGCCAGCTCCAGCGAGTGGCGTCCGACCCCGCACGCCAGATCGAGGACCCGCTCGTTCTTCTTCAGATCCAAAGCGTTAACTATGAAGTCGGTCTCCCGTTCGGTTTTTTCCTGCTCGATTGGCTCGAAGCCCAGCCGGCCCCAGTTCTCATCGAAGAAGATCTCCCACCATTCCATATTTATCTCCTTTCGGTTAGGTGGTTTGTTTGTCTTCCCCGACTTCCGATCGGGGTCCCCACACGAGTGCGAAGCAATCGCGTGGGGTGAAAAAAATTAGCCGCCGGCTTTTGGCTGGCGGCGGGAAAATCTCCTTAACCTTATTTCTAAGGCGAAGCGACCTGACCCGCCCCAGCGATGGTAATATTTACCAGCGCACAGCTAAGGGACAGCACAAACCAATAGCCCGACGGCATATTGTACCTGATCAGGTCAACGCTTCTCATACCGCGGATTATACGGAGTGGCCGCCGGTTGTCAAATTATCTGTATGTTGGAGGACTTTTGGGCAATTGTTCATCACCCACCCGTTAAAGGGTGAAGGTAGTGTTGACAAACAACTCCAGTTAAATACACTCATGAGTGGAGGCATCCTCACTAAAGGTTCTTGTTCTTGCAGGGCCCGGCACGAACTGCGACGCGGAGACGCTGTTCGCGTTTCGCAATCTGGGTTGCGAAGCCAAGGAGGAGACCCTGCGTATGCTGTCGCGACATCCTGAGAGGCTACGCGCCTACCATATCCTGGTTCTGCCCGGAGGGTTCACCTACGGGGATTACGTCGGTGCGGGTATGCTTTTCGCCGCAGATTTCCGCCACGCTATAGGCGATGAGATAGTGAAGTTCCTTGAGCAAGGCAAGTTCATTTTAGGCATCTGCAACGGGTTTCAGGTGCTTGTTAAAAGCGGACTCTTGCCGGCTTTCGAGAAGCCGTTCGAGAAGCCATCTGTTACCCTGGAAGCGAACAAATCACTGAAGTTCGAGGATCGGTGGGTACATCTGAGGCCGGAAGGCAAGAGCTTCTGGACTCGGGGTTTATCCAAGATCATCACCCTGCCTGTGGCACACGCCGAGGGGCGCTTTCTTGCCCGTGATAAGAAGGTGCTGCATCGTTTGCAAGCTGAGGGTCGGGTGCTTCTTCGCTACTGTGGGGGGGACGGTGGTTCACCTAAATATCCTGAGGACCCCAACGGATCCGAGGATCACATTGCAGCGATCACCGATTCCACCGGCCAGGTTATGGGCATGATGCCTCACCCCGAAAGGTTTGTTTTGCCCCAGCAGCATCCGTCTCACACGCGTGGGGAGTTTAACGGCAAACCTCACGGATATCTGCTTTTAGCCAACCTCGTGAAGGAAGCCAGCAGCCGATTCAGCCAGGCGCTGTTGAGGTAAGCAGGATCGTTTGCTGTAGATATAAGTGAGGCCGGCATCACCAGCTCTAAAAAATAGGTGGGGGGTGCCTGAAGGGCTAAGTGATATCCGTGGTGTTACGGGGTGTTGCGGGTGTTATATCCTTAGATGTTCTGGAGCGTTAGCTCCAAGTAATAATGAGAATACCCTATGAGATACAATAAGTATCTCAAGGGGCAGACTCTGCCCCGAAGGGGTACGGGGTGTTACGGGGGGTATGTAGGCGGCGATGCGGATTGATCCGATGCATCCAAAAGATGCAGGAACGCCTGAGTAATTTCCTTCGCCACCAGTTTGATGTGAAGGAAGATGATGCCCAGCTTGACGTTTTCGTCTGTTACCACCACCAGTACGTTATCCTGACCGGTGTTTGTTATGATGGTATATCCCCTATCGCCTTTCACGTAGACCTGTTGAAGCCTCCCGTGCTGGAACTCCTGGACAGTCTTGTCGCCAAGCCCCAGAAGGGTGGCGGCTATGGCGGCTACGTCGTCGTCGTGGGTGTTCGGAGGCATGGCCGAGGCGAGCATTAAGCCGTCCATACTCACGACCGCGGAGGCCTGAATCTCAGGGGCAGCCTGGTTGAGTCTTGATAGGATACCCCGCAGTTTCCCTTCTAGTCCAAGCATCTATCCTCCACTTTTAAGGACTCACTATATCGAAGTATACCTGCTTTGTCAAGTGAGGCTTTCAGGTTTCCAGACCGGGATGTTTGAACGTCTGGCGAACGAACCCTATCCCAAACGGTAGCAATCCGGCCGACGATCATGGAACAGATGGTTGCGGGGGGTAACATGTTTGTCTCCGGCAAGTGAAGGATCGATCTCTGCCGTTATCAGCGCCTCCTCCTTCTCGAGTGAAGCCAGAATCTCTCCCTTGACACCCAGTATTCGGCTCTGGCCAATAAAACGCAGTTCTTCTCCTCGGCTTTGTTCCGCGCCGATACGGTCGGCAAGCAGATAGTAGACGTGGTTTTCAATCGCACGTGTTACGGCGGCTCGAGGGCAGTAGGGCAGGACAAGGTTAGCCGGGTGGCAGATGATCTCAGCTCCTGCGAGTGCCAGGGAGCGGGCAGACTCCGGAAATATCCAGTCAAAACAGACCATCATGCCGATCCTGGCTTCGCCCAGATCAAAAACAGGAAGGCCCAGGTTGCCGGGTTCAAATACCTCTTTCTCCTTGTCGAACAGATGCACCTTCCGGTAAGTACCCAGGTGTCCTTGTGGAGAAAAGAGCACCGCCGAGTTGTAAAGAATCTCTCCTTCCTTCTCAGCCACCCCGCAGACTACATGCCCGCCGATCGTTCCGGCAAGTTCGGTAAGGAACCCGCTAGTTTGGCCTCCTGGAAAGGCCTCTGCCAGGGGGGCCAGCTCGGCTTTGGAGCGGAAGAGATAACCTGTTGTGGCAAGCTCTGGCAATACAAGCAAATCAAGCGTAACACCCTTGCAGGGCTTTTTGATCTTCTGAAAGTTGGATTCCCTGTCTCCCCGGATGGGTTTAAACTGAAGAACGCCTACACGCATCTTTTGAGAGCTTTAGTCAAGGAAGCGGGTGAGACCCTGGGTCCAGGCTGCGCGTATCTCATTTACCGAGGCCGTGGCGATGGTGCGGCGGCCGTCCTCGTCTAAAACCAACCGTGGCTCGGCGGCGGTTTCCCCTATCTGTGCGTAGACATCTCCCTTGAGTATGCTCTCGAACTCCGTAGCGTCGGATTCTTGAACCTCAACAAGTATTCGACTCTGACTTTCAGAGAAGAGAAGATAGTCGCCGCGCTTGACGGGTTCCGCAACCGGGACGGCACCGAGGTGAACCCTTGCGCCCATCTCACCCCCCAGACACATCTCAGCGATCGCCACCCCCAGCCCGCCGTCGGAAAGGTCGTGCGCCGCAAGCACAAGACCCGCTTTTATAGCTCGCTCGATCTTGCGGTAGCGCTTGCGTGCTCTCTTCATGTCGACCACGGGCACCCTCGTACCCAGCTTCTTGTGCATGCGCAGATACTCCGAGCCACCCAGCTCTCGCCTTGTCTCGCCAACGAGATAGATGCGCGAGCGCGGTTGCTTGAAGTCGCTTGTAATGGTTTTGCGGACGTCGCGTACAAGGGTCAAGCCAGAGACAAGAAGGGTGGTAGGTATATTTATCTTCCCGTCTCTGGCGGAGGTAAAGAAGTTGTTAAGACTGTCCTTGCCAGAGATGAAGGGCGTTGTGTAATTGCGGATTGCGTCCCTGCATGCCTTTGCGGCTTGAAGGAGTTCGTAGAGTATGCGTTCGTCCGATGCGTCGCCCGCGCAGAAGTTATCCAAGAGGGCGATGCGATCAAGGCGGCCTCCGACTACGATCAGGTTGCGGATCGCCTCGTCTATTGCAGCGGCAGCTGATGCGTATGCATCGATGAGGGCGTAGCGCGGTGCAAGACCTGCGGCAACCGCGATCCCCGTGTTATCATCCAGCAAGGGCTGAATAACTGTTGCGTCCGATGGTGCGTCCTGCCTGACGCCTACAAGCGGTTTGAGAACCGTTCCACCCTTGACTTCGTGGTCGTACTGCCGGATCACCCATTCCTTGGATGCGACGTTGATCTGACCCAGAAGCCGCAGAAGCGTCTGCCCCAGATCCCGGGGCACCAGCACATCGGTCTCCTTGCGCTCCTCTGGCTGCGGGGTTTTGAGTTTATGGCTCCTTGAAGGCAACCCGTTATGCAGAAAACCCATATCGAGAACCGCCACTTCTTTCCCCCTGTAACGCAGCCTGAGTATCTTGTCGTCGGTGGCCTCACCGATCACGACTGCCTGGACCCCTATCTCGTCTGCAATGCTCATGAACTCCGCCACCTTCTTTGGCTTTACGAATATGACCATGCGTTCCTGGGACTCGGAGACCCATATCTCGTGAGGTGCAAGACCTACATACTTCAGTGGTACGCGGTCCAGCTCGACCACGCAGCCTTTGTTTTTGGTCATCTCGCCCACCGCGGATGAGAGTCCTCCGCCTCCGCAGTCGGTTATCGAGGCGATCAATCCTCGATCCCTTGCCGCAATCACCAGATCGCGCAGGAGCTTCTCCTCTATGGGATTGCCGATCTGAACCGCGGAGCCGTGCTTTACATGCGATGAGCCTGCAAGTGAGGTGGAGGCAAAGGTAACGCCGTGCATCCCGTCCCTGCCTGTACGCGCCCCTGCAAGTATTATCATATCCCCTTTGGAGACCTTCTTTGCAACCTTTGTTTTCGGAATGATGCCCAGGGTTCCGCAGTAGACCAGCGGGTTTGCAAGATAGAGCTCATCGAAGTAGACTGCACCTGATGCAGTAGGGATGCCCATGCGATTTCCGTAGTCTCGGACCCCTCGAACCACCCCTTCGAGTATTCGACGAGGAGGCAGAACGCCTTTAGGCAGTTTCCTTGAGGGGAAGCCGGGTGGACCGAAACAGAAGACGTCGGTGTTGAGGATAGGATCGGCTCCCTGACCGGTTCCAAGCGCGTCGCGGATTACTCCTCCAATCCCCGTGGCGGCTCCGCCGTAAGGCTCGATCGCCGAGGGATGGTTGTGGGTCTCAACCTTGAACGCCAGTGCTGCGTCAGCAGAAAACTCCACCACCCCTGCGTTGTCGGAGAACAAAGAAAGGCACCAGGGATGATTGAGCCCCTGCGAAGGTTTCATGATGGTTTCTGCAAGCAGGTTGGAGAAGCGCTCGCCTTCAACCTCAAAGGCAGCGTTGAAGGTCTTGTGCACGCAGTGCTCTGACCAGGTCTGGGCCAAGGTTTCCATTTCTGTAAGGGTCGGATCGCGTCCGAGCTTTGCGAAGTAATCCCTTATCGCTTTTATCTCCGCAAGATCGAAGTGCCAGTCTCGTCTGATGGAAAGATCAAGTAATTCCTCGTCTGAAAGCCCGGCAAGCTTGATTTCCTCTATCTTGAATCTCATCCCTCTATGCCTTGGGAAGGGTTCTTCGCCCCTTACGGCCAGATGCTGGATCAACGGGTTGAAGAGATGGCGCTCCGCAAATCGCACAAGCTTTGCCCGTGGCACCGACGCCGTGAATAAAAAACGCGTTGCCCGGCGAACGTCATCCACCGCTATCTGCCGGTTCTTAAGGTGGTTTAGGACCCAGTTTGATTCAGGGTCACTCACCCCAGGATGGTAGCAAACCTCAAGGGAGCGCATACCCACAGGCTGGGACCGACCGAAGCAGATCTTCTCACTTACAGGATCGGCGAAAAGCCCCGAGGCAAACCCCTCGATCTGGCTGCGAGTAAGCTTGGATTTAAGGAAGTAAACCCGTATGATGGAAAGCCCCTTTGAGGGAAGCCCCTCCTCTGAAAGCAAGCGTGCCAGACCCTCCACCTGAGGATCGGTGCCTTTCTTTGAAACCTCGATCCTGTAGATCACGACGGATGATAACCCAATGAATCAGGATGTCAATACATCAAGTTTTCCTCTCGCCCTTTGGACGAAAGATCGGAGCCTAAGGAGGATAAATCGTCAGGTTTCAATGTAACTCTTCAACTGATTCGTTATCATTAACTCTGATTATTGGCGCGTGGTTGACACCTACCTGACCGCACCTATAATTAAATTTCAAAGCGAGGATGGCGGAACAGGCAGACGCGCTGGATTTAGGATCCAGTGGGGTAACCCGTGGGGGTTCAACTCCCCCTCCTCGCATGGGTATACTTTATAATGAAAGGAAAGAATTAAAGTGGAAACGAACGTGGTTCACAAGGCGGATTGGCTTCTTGCAATCGAGGGCAAGGTTGAGCCTGATGAGATTCGTGCCGAGCGCGAGAAGCTTTTGCGCCGGTTCACTCGCCGGGTAAAGCTTGCGGGATTCAGACCGGGCAAGGCCCCTGTGTCCATGGTAGCGGCCCGCTATGCCGAAGACGTCAAGGTCGAACTGGTCGAGGAGTTCGCATCAAGAGCGTATCGTAAAGCGCTTGAGGATAAAAAAATCCGTCCGCTTTCCCAGGGACGCCTGGCCCATTGGAACTTTATAGAGCAAGACGAGCTTCGCTTTGAGGTCGAGGCAGAGGTGATGCCTGAAATCCAGGTTAAGGGATACCGTAAACTCAAGCTGGAACCTATTCCTCCACCATCGAAGGATGAACTTGTAGAAAAACACACAGAAACGCTGCAGGAACGCGCTGCTCGTTTCGAACCGGTGGATCGCGAGACAAGGGAAGGCGACTACGTCCGCTGCGACTACTCGGTTTACCGCAACGGAAAGAAACAGAACAAGCAGACAGGGGTGCTTGTGAAAATAGGCGACCGGGAGAACCTTTCCCAGATAAACGCCGCTTTGATGGGCAAGAAGGCGCATGAGATCGCGGAGGCCGTGGTAAAATACCCTGACGACGCGGGCGAACTTGCCGGGAAAGAGGCTACCTTCAAGTTCTTTATCCACGAGATCAAGGAGCGCCGCCTGCCTGAGATCAATGACGAGTTTGCAAAGGAGACGGGGTTCGAGACCCTTGAGGCGATGCGCTCCAAGCTGGCCTCCGACGCAACCGAAGAAACCGAACGGATAATGAAGGAACGGCGTGAGGATCAGATCTTCAAACAGCTTCTGGAGCTGCATCCGTTTGATCCACCTCCCGTCCTGGTAGCCGAACGTACCCGCTACCTCCTGGCACGCCTTCGCATCCCGGACACACCCGAGGCACGTCAGGAAGTCGAGTCTAAGGCAGCAGAACACGTCAGGCTCGACATCATCCTTGATGCAATCGCCGAGAAAGAAGAAATCAGCATCTCCGATGAGGAGCTTGAGGCCTGGTTCGCCGAGCGCGCCAAGCAGATGGGGATTCCCTTACCACAGGCGCAGGCACTGTGGAGACGTGAACTGGCAATCGAGGAAGCGCGCAGGCGCAAGATCATTGATTTTCTACTCGAACAAGTAGCAGAAGGAGGTTTAATTGTATATCCCGATAGTCATTGAACAAACGGGCCGCGGCGAGCGTGCCTACGACATCTACTCGCGGCTCCTCAAAGACCGCATCATCTTCCTTGGCTCGCCGGTGGACGATAACGTCGCCAATCTGGTTATCGCCCAGCTTTTGTTCCTGGATGCCGAGAACTCCCAGAAGGACATCAACCTCTACATCAACTCGCCCGGCGGCATCGTTACCTCAGGATTTGCCATCTACGACACGATGCACTACATCAAGTCAAACATTATGACCATCTGCGTTGGGATGGCCGCTTCGATATCAGCGGTACTTCTCGCCGCAGGCAAGAAAGGTAAACGCTACGCCTTGCCAAACTCGCGCATAATGCTGCACCAGCCCTCCATCTCAGGATTATCAGGTGTAGCGGCAGACGTGGAGATCCACGCAAAGGAGCTCCTGAAGTGGCGAAAGAAACTGAACGAGATACTTGCCGATACCACGGGTCAAAACGTTGAAAGGATCAAGCAGGACTCCGACCGAGACTACTTTATGAGTCCGGATGAGGCGAAGGCATACGGTCTGATAGACGAGATACTGGAACCTGCCCATGAGCGAAAAGAATCAAAAAAAGCCTAGTCACGAGGTAGTCTGCTCGTTTTGCGGCCGGCCAAAGCAGGTCGTGAAGCGTATGATCTCAGGCCGGGGCGGCTACATCTGCGATTCGTGCGTCAAGCTGTTTGCAGGTATCATCGAGAATGAGGAGCAGGCAGAGCAAACACTTTCTCTTACCAATCTGCCTACACCTGCCGAGTTCAAGGCGCATCTTGATAACTACGTGATCGGTCAGGAGCGGGCAAAGAAGGTGCTTTCGGTAGCGGTCTACAACCACTACAAACGGCTCATAACCCGACGCAAGGGCGTTGAGATCGAGAAATCAAACATCCTTTTGATCGGTCCCACAGGCGTTGGAAAGACCCTTTTGGCCCAGACCATGGCGCGGTATCTGAACGTACCCTTCTCGATCTCCGACGCAACCCCTTTAACCGAGGCCGGTTACGTAGGCGAAGACGTTGAGAATATCATACTCAGACTTCTGCAGGCCGCCAACTACGACCTTGAACGCGCACAGCAGGGCATCATATATCTTGATGAGATAGACAAACTTGGCCGGCGTTCTGACTCGCCCTCGATAACTCGCGACGTCTCAGGCGAGGGGGTGCAGCAGGCGCTTCTCAAGATCATCGAAGGAACCGTGGCCAACGTGCCGCCTAGAGGCGGCCGCAAGCATCCGGAGCAGCAGTTCATACCGGTAGATACCCGTGGCATACTCTTCATCTTCGGCGGGATGTTCGACGGCCTGGTGCCAATCATCCGCTCACGCCTTCGCAAAACAGCCATTGGCTTCGGTGTCCAACGCGACAGGGTGGAGGACCTTTCAGACGACGAGATACTTGCCAGGGTGGAGCCCGACGATCTGATTCACTACGGTCTTATCCCGGAACTCGTGGGACGCATCCCGGTTGTCGTCTCCCTGACGTCCCTTGATGAAGCCGCCCTGGTGCGCATCCTTACCGAGCCGCGCAACGCCATCTTGAATCAATACCAGCACTACTTCGATATGGAAGGTATCAAGCTGCGTTTTACAGACACGGCCCTCGAGGCTGTAGCGCAGCGGGCCACAAAACGCGGCTCAGGCGCGCGGGGTCTGCGCTCGATAATGGAGCAGACCATGCTCGACATCATGTTCGAACTGCCCGACCGAAAGAAGAAAGGTTTTGTGGAGTGTACCATAGGCGA
>DAOVCF010000052.1 GCA_030670165.1 Candidatus Stahliibacteriota bacterium
ATGCGGAGGCGCAGCCTCCGTACTCGTCCTTGACATATACCTCGGAACCGCTAAGATATAGGTGATGCATCTTTTACTGGTTCTGGCGCTGCTCGCACAGACCGGGACGGCTGAATACAGCTTCTCTCACGTGATCGAGCAGGGCGAACTGGACGAGGGGTTCTATGTCGCCGCATACCTCTCTATCCCCCATACCAGCCTGCAGTTTATAAAGCAGGATTCGGTCTACACCGCACGCTACCACGTCATCCTTCAACTTATGGACCGCCGGAAGAATATCTACGGGGATGAGCACTTCGGAGAGGTGATCGTCACCACCCTGAACGCTGTAAACTCGAAGGCTAACGCTGTTGCAGAAACCCTTAAGGTGGTCTTACCTGAAGGACGCTACAATGCCAATCTGAGCGTAGCCGCCCTGGGTGCAACAAGACGGATCAAGAAGGAGTTCGATGTCGAGATATTCCATCGTGCGCTGGGAAGCCTGCGGATTACCGACTCGAAGGGCAGCCGTATGCTTGAGCGCCCATTTGACAGCCGCGACACCATGCTGGTTAGCGTGCCGGTCTATGAAGATGTTCTCGATTCGCTGCGCCTTGAGATTACGCGTCCGGGCGCCCCAAACTACAATAAAACCCTGACCGAACCTGACTCACAAGCATCGTGGAGTGTCGCACTTGAAGACTTCTCAAGCGGAGACCACCAGCTTTCGGTGAAGGCATTTCAAGGTAAGAAGGCAGTAGACGAACGCAAGGCCCTGTTCATCCTGCGCAATCCGTTTCGCTTCGATCCTGGCCGATACGAGGAGCTGGTTGATAAACTTATATACGTAACCACCTTCGACGAGCGAGAGCGAATGAAGTCGGTGCCGCCCGAAGCAAGACAGGCAACATGGGACAGCTTCTGGCACCTGAAAGACCCAACCCCGCAAACAGAATACAACGAGGAGCTCGAGTCCTACTTTGAAAAGATCTCCTACTGCGAGCGCAACTTCGGATACGGAGATAAGGGCTATCTCTCGGATCGTGCCAGGATATACATGAGATTCGGCCCACCGGACGAGATCGAAGACCATCCATTTGAACCTGACAGATACTCCTACATCGTTTGGACCTACAACCTTCTGGGGATGCAGTTCATATTCGAAGAAAGGATCGGTTTCGGTGAGTACGAGCTTGTTTATCCCCCAGGTTTCCTTTCTCCAGGCTGGCAGTAATGAGTGACAAGTACCACCTGGTGGAATGTCATCCGCTTATGAGGGTTGTTGCAACGGCCGCCGTAGGTCTTGAGATAAAGAGCGGGGAGTACGTGGTCTTGCGATTCAAGGGCTGCGAGGACATAGGTTACGTAAGGGGATCAACCGATGATCCTCATGCCAAGGCCATAGCCATCAGAAAGGCCGCCCCGGAAGACCTGGCCAAAAGAGAAGAAACCAGGAAGTGGGAACAAGAGGCGCTTGCTTCCTTCATGGAGCTTGTCGCAAAACACGAGCTGCCAATGAAGGTAGTAGACGTGCACGCATGGATTGACCGCAACAAGATCGCCTTCTACTTTCTCTCGGAACAGCGCCTGGACTTCCGCAAGCTGCACAAGGAGATAGGCACATTGCTCGGATGCAGGATAGTGATAAAGCAGATAGGAATACGCGATCATGCAAGGCTGATCGGCGGGCTTGGCCCGTGCGGAAGACCTCTTTGCTGCAGCACGTTCCTGACAGAACTGCGCCCGATAAGCCTGCGAACCGCAAGAAGACAGAATCTCTACGTGAATCCAGAGAAGATCTCAGGCATGTGCGGACGGCTTTTGTGCTGCCTAAGATTCGAGGATGAACCCTATCCATCGCTGCGCCTAAAGGAGGATGCGAAATCAAAAACACCGCCTGGGGAGGAATGGGATGCGGGGTTTGCAAATTACGATGAGGTGGATGATTAGCAAGGGATTTTACGCTTTGAGAATGAGCGACGACTAACGCTGCGCCAGACATCCCAGGTTCCCAAGAGACATAGATTGAACACTGGCCGGGTCCCTAACGTGAATCCAGTGGCGCAGGATATTCGCTATTCAATCAGGACCACGGCGATTGCCGCAATGCCTTCTTTGCGGCCAACGAACCCCATTCCCTCTCCCCTCTTGGGTTTTATCGCGATGCAGGTTTCTGGAATATCCAGGATTTCAGCGATGCGTGCGCGCATCGCATCACGGTAAGGAACCAGCTTCGGCTCCTCGGCAAGCACGGTGCAGTCGAGATTGACGACTCTATAGTGGTTCTTACGGATTATCGAAACCACACGTTCAAGAAGCGCGGTGCTGTCAGCGTTTTTGTATTGGGAATCGGTATCGGGAAAGAGTTCGCCCAAACTCGAAAGTCCTGCCGCGCCGATAAGCGCGTCGGCTATCGCGTGGAGCAGCACGTCGGCGTCGGAATGGCCTGAAAGACCCCTGTCGTAGTGTATCTTTACCCCGCCGATTACCAAGGGTCTATCCTTAACAAGAGGATGAGAATCGAAACCGAACCCTACTCGCATGGTGTGATTATAGGAATAATCAAGGCTGGTGTCAAACATCCTTGCCCTTCCCCTGCGATCTTTTTGACCGGAGAGCAAAAAGGAGCATCTTTATCGGGGTCCCCATGCGGTTGTATCGCAACCGTTTGGGGTGGTAAAAAACCCCTGGAGAGGCAGGGATGCACTCTCCAGGGGAGGGGGTGAGGGAAGGGAGGTGTGTTACGGGAATTTCATTCGTCGCTTATTTCCTCTCACCAAGGCCTTCATCTCCATTCCTATCGATTTCTACTCTAATTTTAATCAAAATTCAGTACTTGTCAAGTCCCTTTCGGCTAATTGAAACTAGTCTTCTTTCTCGTTCGGACGATAGCCTATTCTGTGATAGGGATTCACCACACTCGATGCGACGTTCTTGAGATGTGCGCTGACCCGTTTTATGTAGCGTGAAAGCAACGCAGCCACAATCCCTTCCTTGACCGAGACGTCTTTGCTCTCGATGAGTTGATCCATCAGTCTATCGGCCTGCATGGCAAGGTTGGCCTGATCTGCCATCACCCTGCGAGCCAGTTCCTCATCGCTCTCGGTGATCGCGATCTTGGTCTGGGCAAACATCTCCTTGACTCGTTCGGCCATGGGGTGCAGGGCGTCAAAGGCGCCGCCCGAGATAGGCTCGGGGTAGTGCTTGGCTATCTCATCCAGGTTCTTCGCATAGTCACCGATACGCTCAATGTCAATCACGAGTATTGCGAGAACGAACGATGCGTTGATGTCCTGCGCCGGATTTATCGCAAGATGTTCGAGTATCCGACGCCTGATGGCAATCTGCAGCTCGTTCAGTTGGCGGTCTATCCTGTAAAGACCCTCCACCTTGCCTGACCCGGTAATCATCTCCCAGCCGGCACTGAACATCATCTCGCTGATGTCGAACATCTTTAAGAGATCGTCAACGCACAAACTCAACAACCCGGACCCCTTCCAGATATTTAAAAGATCTCGATACATGACTACCTCCTAAGCAGTAAGATCAACCCCACAGGGATGATCACGAATACGACCGCTAAGTAGACAAGCGCAAACCAGCGCCGCTTGGATACGATCTTTCCCAACAAACGCGCCAGTGAAAGCGGAACTATCTTCAATGGGTACCAAAGAGCGGTCCCGAAGATATTGAACAAAAGGTGGGCGAACGCCACCTGAATGGCCAGTGGCGAACCAGTAACCAGCGACGCAAGGATAGCGGTGACGGTGGTGCCGATGTTCGCGCCCAGCACGTAGGGAAACAGCTGCTGAAGCGTCAACAGCCCTGCTCCGGCAAGGGGCACGGCAAAGGACGTGGTTATCGAAGACGACTGGATTACCGCGGTTATGGTAAGCCCGACCAGAAACGCCCGCACCGGACCGCCGAAAAGATAGCGATCTATAAACACCTCGGTCTTGGAGCCCACGAGCTTGCGCATCCCGTCCACCATGAATTTGAGTCCACCGAACAAGAGAACCACCGCAACCGGCAGGGTGAAATAGAACCTGGAACCAAGGAGGTGGATAATTGCCCTGGCCACCGGTTTGACCACGAACGCCAGGGGACTCGCCACCTTGAATCCTCCAACACCGGCAAACCACTGCGCCAGTTTACTGGAAACGTAGCCGATGGGATGGAAAAAAACCTCAATGGTAAAAAACACAATCACGGAGAGGATGTTGAACATGTCGTGCAGGGTAGCGGCAGGAAAGGCGCGGATGAACTCATCCTTTCTTGAGATGTGGAAAAGCGCTACCATTGTATTGGTAACGGTAGTGCCGATATTCGCGCCCATGACGATGGGGATGGCGTGTTCCACTGAAAGCGTCCCTGCAGCGACAAAGCATACAACCAGCGAGGTGGTGGCCGAAGAACTCTGAATAATAACGGTGACGAGTATACCTATGAAAAGACCAATCACTGGATGATTTGTCAGATTGATAAGCCATTCGGCAAAGGGCATCCCAAGAAGTTTGAGTGAGCCGGAGATCATCTCGATGCTCAAAAGGAACGCATAGAGTGCTGTCACGAAGATAGCTATCCGCAGAATCCTTCTGAAGACCGAGGATGGAGCCTGGGGCGGCGGCTTATCAGCCAAGCTTGAACTCCTCTACGATCTTATATATCGGCCCCTGCGGAGTCAGGGTGCTTTGATAAAGCGTGAAGCTTGACGCGGTGAAGGAAAGTCCTGAGGGTGGGGAAAAGGATTCAAGTGGGAGCGGCGCCGGATAGCGTAATCGGGCGAGCGTAAGATGAGGATGGTAGCGTCTTTTCTCCGCTTCGATCCCCTGGGCAACCAGACGCTCCTCAAGCCGGTCAAATAGACTCATGGACTCTTCGGCCCCCTCAGAAAGCCCCCACCAGAACACACGGGCGCGTCTTAGATTAGGAAAGGCACCAAGTGATCCAAGCTCAGTCCGGAATCCCTTCAGACCTGATGCAGTCTCGCGCGCCGCTCCGGTAACGACAGGTATCCCGGCCTCCTCAACCTCGCCTAGGAATCTTAATGTAACGTGCAGGTTCTTCTCTTCGACCCACTTCATCCGGGGAAGCCGAGTCCTCAAAGCTTCTGAAAAACCATTAACCTGCCTGCGGATGTCTGGAGGCAACCCTATGCCAAAGAAGACCCTCATCTCATGAAGTATAACCCTGCGCCTGCGGATGTCAAGAATCAATGCTCCATTTCGTCTTTGACGAAATGGGAGCAGAACGAAACAGGTAAGGCCGGCCTTGATTTTTTTCTCAGGAAGAAAGTCTAAATAAATAGCGACGAAGCAAATCAAGCGCAGCTATAACGCTTCGCTGGCGGATCGAGGAACGATCGCCTGGAAAGACGAAGCGTTTGATCCGAACCGAATCCTTGCAGGCCAAGGCAATATAGACCAGCCCCACAGGTTTGGTTCTCGTGGCGCCGCCAGGACCCGCGATGCCTGTGATACCTATCCCGCAGGTCGAGTTGAAGCGCTCGCGAACCCCTTCGGCCATCGCCTTGGCCACCTGTGAACTCACCGCACCGTGGAGTTCGAGAACCCCGGATGCAACACCCAGGAGTTCCTGTTTGGCACGATTGGAGTAACTCACCACCCCGCCAAGGAAGTAGCGGGAGCTTCCTGCAACGTCCACCAATCTTGAGGCAAGCATCCCGCCGGTGCAGCTTTCGGCAACCGCCACGCTCTGGCCGCGATTCAAAAGCATTTCTCCTACAACCTCTGAGAGTTCCTTCCGGCCTACCGCGTAGAGATCGTCTTCAAGTATGCGGCTGAACTCCTTAAGTGCCTGCGATTTCTTTCTTTCAGAAGAAGCCTGGATCCGCAGATCAACCGTCCCTGTATGAGGAAGATATGCTACCTTGAGGTCCGGGAATCGAGAAAGCACCGGCCTGATGCGCTGGGCAAGCCCGGTCTCCAAAGTGCCGACGGTGCGCAGAAGAAGGATATGAGGGGCACTGAGTGCAAAGTTTTCCTCAAGATACGACCGCAGTGCGGTCTCGGTAATAGCCTGCATTTCCACTGGAACCCCGGGAAGGAGGATGAGTGTTCGACTTTCGTCTTTGAGTACGACGCCGGGTGCCGCGCCTGCCGGATTGACAAGTAGCTCTGCACCTCGCGGCACCTTAGCCTGGGTCCTGGCAATACGATCGAACCTGCGGCCAAGCTTTTTGTAGCGTTCGGCAAGGAGATTGAGTAGACGCTTGTTTGTGTAGAGTTCACGATCGAAAAGATCGGCGGCCACACGTCGGGTGCAGTCGTCAGGGGTCGGGCCGAGCCCGCCGCATGAGATGACGAAACCTGTGCGCGCAAGCGCTTGATCGAGTATTTCCTTGAGCTCCTTGAAATCATCAGGCGCAAACGTGACCCGCAGCACACCTATCCCTATCGAAAGTAGGAGATCGGCCAGCCAGCTCGCGTTAGCATCCTTGACGGCTCCGGCAAGGAGCTCGTCCCCGATGATGATCAGCTCAACCTTCTGCTCAGGCATGATGGAGTAAAGGTAGAGGTATGAGAAGGATTAACCGGACGAGACCGTTGGTCACCAGCCCTGCTGCCAGATCGTCGAGGAACACCCCCCAGCCGCCGGGCAAGCGCTCAGGTAAGCGCAGAGGAGGCGGCTTGAAGATGTCGAGGAGCCTGAATATTATAAAAGCCATGCCAAAGATCAGGATCGAGCCCAAGGGAGAGGAAGGAAGCGGCAGCCACAACAAGGCCACGAGCATGCCGCAGAACTCGTCAAGGGTCACCCTGGAATCGTCGTTCGCCCATCCGCGGCGCTCCGCGTAAAAACTACCCAATACACCTAACGCGAAAAGGATCGTAATGACAGCCGTCAGTATCAAAGGATAAGGCGCAAGGAACCACGCCGGAAAAAGCGCCAGGATGGAGGCCACCGTGCCTCCTCCAGGTACATAACCTGTTCCGAAGACTGACAGGCCAAGCCGCACTAAAAGCCAGGGTTTAGAAGCATCCATACATCAATGCAAACTCCTTCCCCACGTCACCCATCAAACTGACGCCATCCTGTTCAGGTTCGGCGCTTGTGGGAGGGCAAAACCCGTTCCAACTCAACCACTATTGGGGCTACGATGAACGAGGAGGAGTAGGTTCCGATGATGATGCCTATGGTCATGGTTATTGCGAACGGGAAGATCGCGGTGCCCGATGCAAAGATCACTACAGCCACTGACACAAACAACGTGGTGATCGAGGTAACGATGGTACGGGAAAGGGTGGTGTTGATGCCCGCGTCGATATTTTCGGTAAGCGTCGCGCCGCGACGGGTCTTTATAAGCTCCTGGATACGCTTGGAGATAACGATAGAGTCGTTCACCGAGTAACCGATGATGGTAAGGAAAGCGGCGATCACGGTAATGTCGATGCGAATGCCTGCAAGCGTGATTATCCCCAGAGTGATCAGTACGTCGTGGAAGACCGCGACTACAGTGCCGACGCCGAAGCGGAAGTCAATCCTGATCCAGATGTAGATGAGAATCAGAGCCATTCCCAGAAGCAGGGCAAGTATAGCGTCCCACTGTAGTTCCTTGCCGAAGGCGGCAGATACCGTCTCCTCGCCGGTAAACGTCACTTCAAGACCAGGGTGTCTACCCTCCAGTTCTTCTATCAGCATCCGACTGAAGCTTTTGTCTTCTTCTGCCAAGGCGGTCTTGGGAGGTATCTGTATCTGAAAGGATACAGAACCAGTGGTTATATCATGAATGCCGAAGATCTTAATATCGGTTTCTCCAAGATCCGCAAGCACAGACCGCAGTTCCTCGGTGGTGATAGGTTCAGAGAAAGAAAGGCCTATCTTCGATCCACCCTCGAAATCAATCCCGTAGTTAGGTCCGCCGTTTACGAGCAATAGAATAACGGTAAGCACGATAAGCACGCCGGAGGCGATGAAACCGATGTAACGAAGCCGGCTGAATGGGATGCGTGTTTCTTTGAGTATCTCGAACATCGTCTCTCCTAGATGTAGAGCTTACGGTCAGGGCGTCTGAACAGGTATAGATCGAATAGGCCCCTGGAGAAGTAGACCGCGGTAATCATGTTTATAATCAATCCAACGATGAGTGTGATGGCGAATCCGCGCACCGGCCCGGAGTTAAAAACGGCAAGAACGACAGCCGCTATGATCGTCGTGATGTTGGCGTCGATGATTATCCTCCAGGCTTTATCGTAACCCGTCTCAACAGCCGAACGCGGGAACTTACCGACCCTCAACTCCTCTCGTATTCGTTCATAGATCAAGACGTTCGCGTCCACCGCCATACCGATGGTAAGGGCAATACCGGCTAAACCAGGCAAGGTGAGTGTGGCTCGGAACCCGGCAAGAACAGCAAGCAGCCAGAACAGGTTGAAGATAAGAGCCGCCACTGCAACCAGACCTGAACCGGTGTAGTAGATGATGATAAAAAGCACCACCGCGGCCAGACCGATAAGGATGGCTATAACGCCTGCGCGGATTGAGTCGCGCCCCAGAGTCGGGCTTACAGTACGCTCCTGCACTATACGCAGGGGAACCGGCAGGGCACCGTGGCGGATTAATATGGACAGATCACTCATCTCGTTCCCGACCCTGTCGTAACTCGTAATCGTGGCAGCCGAACCCGGTGGGATGCGTTCTTTTATCACCGGGGCCGATTTCACCAGATCATCGAATACGATCGCTAAACGCTCGCCTACATTGTTTCCGGTGACGTTGGCAAAGCGGGCCTGACCGCTTCGCTGAAGATCCATACTGACCATCCAGGTTCTATCGAGGTTGGGATCGTTGCCCTCGTAGAGCATGGCTTTTGCGTCCTTGATGTCGGCACCGGTGATCTCGGCCTTCTTCTTCACTACGTAGACCTTGCGAATGGTGCGCCCCTCAGCCTCCTCCTCAGGGCCGAAGAGAATCTCAGCGTCCCGAGGCACCACCGAACGAGTCTCCTCGACAAGCCCCTTGAACGCCCGATAGTTACTCTTCTCCACCGCAGCATCGCTTCCAGCAGGAACAAGATACCCGCTGAACGGCCTTGCGCCGCCAAGCGAGTCACCTGAAAGATGAGCATCTATGTCGGAAAATATCTTCATGGTAGCTTCAGGGCTCGCAAGCAGCCTGAACTCAAGTAATCCTGTCTTGCCTATCACCTCAAGCGCTCTTTCTCTGTCCGCGACACCGGGAAGCTGGACCTGCATGCGGTTCCTTCCAACCCGCTGTATGTTAGGCTCAGCTACACCAAGCTCATCTACGCGATCCCTTATGATACTGATGGCGTTATCGGTTGCACTAGCCATCTCCTGAGTAGTGAAACCCCTGCCAGAGGTATCCGCCTCCAAAACAAGGTGCATCCCGCCTACAAGATCAAGCCCAAGATGCAGCGCCTTCTTTTCAAGCGCCATGCGTTCCTCTTCATCCAGATCGGTTGCTACGAGCAGCCTGAGCGTGGGATATAAAAGAACGACGCCTATCACCAAAGCCAGTATGAAAAGAACCAACTTAGTCCACAGGCTTCGCTTCATCAAACCTCCTTGAGGAATTTGCCGGATTCTTCTCTAATCAAACTTGCTTTCCAATGAGAACTGCCATCTCTCTTACCGCCCGCCTCATCCCTACCTTAAGCGCCCGCGCAACGATAGCAAACCCGATTGAGGTGCCTTTTATCTCTTCTATCTCTGTCAAGGGAGCGACGTTATCGTAGTCAAGCGCGTGCCCGACATGCGCTTCAATACCCAGCGAGTCGGCGAACCCTGCCATCTTACGGAAAGATTCGATGAATTCAAGATAACTCCCAGGGCCGCTGAGATACGCTCGTGCGTAATGATCGGCGTTGAACTCGACCCTCTTTGCCCCGAGCTTTTGGGCAAGCTCAATCATCTCCTCGGCGGCCTCGATGAAGACCGAAAGCCGGATGCCTGCGTCGGTGATGCGTTCAGCATAGGGCTTGACATCCTTAAAGCGCGAGCGAAGATCAAGCCCGCCCTGAGTAGTAACCTCTTCGGGACGTTCTGGAACCAGGCTGACCTGATGTGGTTTGATCTCGAGGGCTACCAGCGTCATCTCGTCTGTGGCCGCCATCTCCAGGTTAAGTTCACCCCGGATGGAATCCCTTAGCCTGCGGACGTCTTCGTCCTTGATGTGTCTGCGATCTTGCCGCAGGTGACAGGTAATGCCCGAGGCACCGCCTGCCTCGGCCTCCATAGCGAACTCCACCGGGTCGGGAAAGCTCGCTTGCCGCGCCTGACGCAGGCTGGCCACGTGATCAACGTTGACGCTAAGCTCTCTCATAACGGGAAGGATACTTGCAAAACTGTCCTATGTCAAGATGAGTTGCTCATTTTGGCCTGGGGCCAAAATATCGCAGAAGGGAAGGAAGGTTAAATCTTCCGGGCAATAATCCCAAAGGAAAGCACCGTCCAGTGAAACAGCCCCTTGCGACGCAGACGCTCGCACAACCGGGAGAAGGCCGAGTCCACCGAGATTTTAGGATACATGGTCAGCTTGATCCCCGCTTTCTTTAGGATGATTCGTAACGCCCGGTAGAACATGGAGGGCCTTGCCCAGTCGCCGTATGTGTGGATGGGTTC
>DAOVCF010000162.1 GCA_030670165.1 Candidatus Stahliibacteriota bacterium
ATCTGTGGGTTGTAGAAGAGGCCGGTTACCTCGAAGCGATCTTTCAGTCGTTCAAAGACCGAGGTTGCATCAGGTGCGCAGCAGATATGTAAAAGAAGCCGCGGTCTGCGGACACTCATTTAAATGGGAAGTCGGGAAGAACGATGGTGGCTTTGCGATCATGACCCACTGAGATAAGCCAAAGCGGGAGATTTAACTCGCGCGAGATACGCTCAAGATAGGCACGGGCACGATCTGATAGTTCCTCAAGCGACCGCACACCATCGGTCGGGACTCGCCATCCTTCAATCTCCTCATAGACAGGCTCACCCGCGTTCTCATCCCAGGGCGTGATCTCCTTAGCTATACTACCATCAGCCCTGCGATAACCGATGCACATCTTGATTACATCAAAGTCATCCAGGACATCCAGCTTGGTAACGGCAAGGCCGTCCACGCCGTTGGAGCGAATAGCGTATCGCAGAAGCGGCAGATCGAGCCACCCGCAACGACGCTTGCGTCCGGTGGCCGCGCCGAACTCGTTGCCCAGCTCCTGCAGTTTGCATCCCATCTCACCTTCGTCCTCGGTAGGAAACGGCCCTGCACCCACTCGGGTGGCGTAAGCCTTGGTAAGACCGATCACCTTTCCTATCGACTTGGGGGATATACCTATCCCTGATGGAATACCGCCGGTTCCAGGGTGAGAGGAAGTAACATATGGGTAGGAACCGTGATCAATATCGAGAAGGAACCCTTGTGCCCCCTCAAAGAGAACTTTTTTGCCCTGAGCAAGATATTCCTCAACCACCTCGGCCGCATCACCCACAAAAGGACGAATTCGATCCCTTACGGCCAAAAGATCATCCAATATCCCCTGCCTACCAAACGGTTCTTGATCAAAGACCTTCTCAAGGATCGGATTCACGTAGCCAAGGAGAACATCTATTCGATCAGAAAGCTTGGGGGAGAAGAGGTCTCCTACCCTGATCCCGTAGCGTGCATACTTCTCCTGATAGCATGGACCGATCCCCCTACCGGTCACGCCTATCTTTGCCTTTCCGCGTGCCTCGTCACGCAGCCTGTCCAGGAGTCTGTGGTAGGGAAGGATAAGATGAACGCGTGGGTCTATGATGGTTCGGGATCGGTACTCGACACCTTCGGAGTCCAAACGTTCCCATTCCTCAAACAAGGTCTCAGGGTGAAGTACACAGCCTGCCGCGATAGCCACCCTTATATTGGGATTGAGGATTCCGGCAGGCATCTGGTGGAACACCCACCTTTCCCCATCCACCCATACGGTGTGACCGGCGTTCGGCCCGCCCTGATAGCGCAGGGCCAGATCAAAGCGGGCCGAAACCCAATCTACCACCTTGCCCTTGCCCTCGTCACCCCACTGAAGTCCTATAAGGGCAAGGCTTTCCAAATTGCTAAAAGGTATAGGTCAGTGAGAATTTACGGTTTGCGGTAGGGAAGTCGTAGATCAACTCGTCTATGCCGACGTCAAGCTGGAAGCCGGCATACTTGACACCCGCCCCAAAGGTAACCCCTACCTTCGTCAGCTTCCCCTCTTGCGACCCAAAGAGGAAGGGAAACAAACCTACGTGTTCTGTACTGTTAGTTTCGTCCTTAAGAACGAACCCTCCGCGAGCTCCGGTCTTATCGAAGAAGTAGCCAGCCCGCAGGGTAAGGATCTCGCGGTAAACTGAAACCTCCATACCCAGGCTGCGCCAGCTCTCACCTATCTCATACCCCAACTCCTGACCGAGACTCATGGAGTCTACTTCTGGCGGATCGACGGCAAACATCCCTATAAGCACCTTGGTGATGTCTGTTGTCAACCTCAAGCCTACTATCTCGAACTGTTCCTTAGTGGTGTCTTTGGAAAGCACCGAGAGCGGCTTGTAACTCACACCCATGCGCAACATCAGAGGAAGTGGGTCCGGATCCGAGTTGGAGGAAAACGAAATCGGTGGGCCAAGGTTTTGCAGGGCTGTCCCAAGCTGCAATCTCTTGAATGGCCGGTAAAGCACCCCGGCATCAGTAGCCCAAGTAAGAGCACTGCCTCCTGCAGCAAGTCCCAAACGTTCCAGAACCCATTCAGGGGCAAGGAATGAATATACGAGCTTCACCCCACCCCCTACAGCTAAGTAGGGGGTTAACTCACGCCCATAAGCCAAACCCAGCGAGAAATCGAAGGTTGTATAGGTACCTATTACCGTCCCACTCTCATTCTGAACAACCGTCTCGCCGGTGGTAAGGTAGACCCCATTGAAGGCGAAGGTACCAACCTTACTAAAGGGAGCAGATACAGCAAGGTACTCGTAATACATATCAGGGGCCAACTCAGGCAACCAGTTGACATGAGTCCCAGAGATAATGATATTCTGTTGGAACCCTAAACCTGCCGGATTATAGTAAGCGGCCGAAGCGTCGTCCGCAATAGCCGTGAATGCACCCCCAAGGGCCGTTGGGCGTGAACCGGGCCAGATCATGAGGAACACCGCTCCGGGACGTCTGCCCGCACCAAAGCAAAGTCCGCTCAACAAAACCAGCCCGATCGTTATTCTTTTTACCATAAGTTCTCAACCTCCTTAATAGAGATAACCTAAGTATAAAACCACAGCGCCTCATGTCAAGCCCCAAAAGTCTGTGCGCCAATACCACCCTGCCAATTGACAAATCTCCAAAAGACCGTATATTTTAACACTTGCAGGAGTTAAGGAGGAAAACAATGATCTTGGCAAGGAGTAAGTACTATGTCAATAAGAATGGAACCTACCATCTTCCGCTTCCCTCACTCCCGTTTGTATGATTTTTATACGCGTGTTTTCTTCCTCAAGGTTTACGAACAGTTTGCAAAATGGATCCCGGTGGACAATCCGCAGGGCAAGGTTCTCGATGTGGGTGCAACGGCTGGTTACCTGGAAGTGGCGTTGGCAAAAATACATCCCGGACTGGCGGTTTACTCAACCGACCTCTCGCCCCACATGGTGTATTTGAACAAGAAGGTCATCAAGGGAAACAACCTTCAGGGTCGAGTCGTTGCCAAGCGGGAGGATGCTTACAACCTGAGTTTCGCCGACAATTCGTTTGACCTGGTGATCAACTCCTTTACATTTCACCACTGGGACAAGCCCAGGCGAATGTTTTCAGAGCTTTATCGGGTTCTCAAGCCTAGCGGCGAGATGTTCATTATAGACGGCAAGAAGGGATTCAACTACGAGGAGATGAAGCAATTCTGCCGCACCGTGGGATTCGGCATCCTGGGACGAACCTTGGCCCGGGTAATGGCTAGGCTGGTGTGGATCGACTTCGTATCCACAGGATACGCCCAGCGGGCGCTTTCCAGTTCGTCGTTTAACAAAGCAACCTGCGAGGGCGCCGGGGTGTTCATGTTCCTGCATGGGCTGAAACCAGCAACTGCGTGAGTCCAATTAATACTGGATAATTCTTTACTGTGATGTCTTCGCCTTACGTAGCGTCGCCTTTCAGAATTCTTGCAAAGACGCGGCGCGGTTTTGCGGGGTGTGTGTTCAGGGTTCACGAACGGACGCTCTAGCGTTCGTTTGGCATAAAGTTATGCTGGGCGTTTCCGCCCCACATCAACCAGCCCGAGGCCTGGCGGTCTTTGGCATCAAGACAAAAGATAGTGCCGTAATCCGTTCCCCAGTATACATGGCCCTCGGCAACAGCGGGCTGAAAGCGAATCGGTTCGCCGCAGTCAAATCGCCACAGTTCGGAGCCGTCCTTTGCGTCAAGGCAGATGATCTCGCCCGAGACCGCGCCGACGTAGAGTTTACCCGCGGCATAGGATGGAGGAGTGAAGGGACGCCCACCGGGAGAGTCTTTGATTTCTATGTACCGTCTCCACAGAACCTTGCCTGATTCGGCGTCCAGCGCCTTCAGGGTATCGCCCATCGAGGAATAGGAGACGCCGTGGATTAACGTGGGTCTTGACCCCTGGTAGGCCCAGACGCCTGACACTGAGGCGACGCCCAAGTTGGCCTCGCTCTGTTCGAGCTTGGCAGCCGATGGAGCCGAGGTAAATCCCACCGAGGCGTCAAGTGCCGCCTGTTCCGAGACGTACTTGGACGAACGATCAACGTTCAGGTAATCGGCGTCCTGTTTTACCCAGAGCTCCTCGTTGTCGCGCTCGCCTGATTTGGTAATCCTTGCCTGTCCTTCGGTGCGAACGGTCTTGCGCTCGCCGCCCACGACGCGCTCGGAGGCCTCTCTAAGGCTCACGTAAACCTCGTCCTGCCATATCCAGGGTGCGGAGGTCGCCTGCTGCTGGTTTGAAAAGACCTTCTTGCCTGAGGTAAGATCGAAGCAGTGCACCGAACCTTCAAGGGTGGTGGCGTAGACCTTGCCCTGGGCGATAACCGGAGCGGTAATCACCTC
>DAOVCF010000138.1 GCA_030670165.1 Candidatus Stahliibacteriota bacterium
ACCTCGGTTCAGATGCTTCGCGTTCACGACGGGGTTCTCTACTATACTACGGCTACCTACAGACGCGGGTTTGCCAATACCTATAACCAGGGGTTCGGGGAGGTATACGAGCTGCGTTCATATGATCTTTCGACCGGTAGAGAAGAAAAAATCTACGAAGGCAGGATACGAGCCTTTGAGCATTTGCCCAGCGGTTCCTTCCTTCTGTCGATGGATCACCCGACAAAGCCCTGGTCGGAACTTATTGTAGTTAATACTGAGGGGGAGATTGTGTTACTGGTTGGCACTGGCGGACTGCTGGTTGGCGAGATAGTGGTCAGCAGCAATGGAGAAGTCTATGTTGTAGCCCGCAGGCAAGGCAAACACTGGGATATATACAAGGCAATCTCCGGCCACATTCTCAGCAAGTGGAAGAACCTGACCAGTACCCCGTGGGCGGAGACCGGGTTGTCAACAAATCAGGATGGCGATCTCCTTTACTCTGCCAACCCGGACGGCACCAATGGAAGAGTGGGTATCTATCTTTATGACCTTTCTGAGCAGGCAATAGAGAAGGTTAAAGCACCCAGCTACGCGGTTCTGCCGGTCATGGTTGGTAACCAGATAATATTTACCTCCCTGAACCCGTCCGGATACGATCTCTACTCGGTGCCGTTTGTAACCTCCTCAGCCGAATTTTCCAGCCTTCCGCCTGATACCGCCGGGGTTACGGTTTGGCAGGGAAAGACTATCACCTATGATAAAGGGTTCATCTCCCGGTCAAGACTGAGTCCCTACCTCTCCCTTTTTCGTCCCTGGGCGAGAATACCTTACGTTTGGCCGAGCTTTGACGATGCCTGGAATCTTACGAATCTCGATATGGGCATCTTCCTTATGGGAGCCGACGTGGTAGGCGAGAACTCCTATCAGGCCAATATCACTTACGATGTCGTGACGAATACCAATTCTGTGGATTTCGGCTGGGTTAATCAGCGATTTGCACCGTTAAGTTTGAATCTCGACTACTCCCATAATCCGATGTGGGATACTGCGGATCAGTTTCTCGGTTATTACTACCGAGTCTATCCATCTTTCAGTTACCCTATATACTATCATTCCGGTCGGGGGCTAAACGTCATCAGGTGGGGTGAAGGCTTTCGTACGACCGGCGAGATACTCCAGAATCGAACCCTTGTTAGCAATCTCGGCATCTCCTTCTCCTGGCCCTTCTGGGGACTCGGTCTTGCCGCATCCCATCAATGGTCCTCGCCCATATTCTCTGCCAACGAACGCTCCTGGCTCTTCACACGTGCTGCGGCGACCTCCGATCTTGCCGGAGGGCTTCTTCTGGCCGACGTCTTCACCTTTGCAGACCTTTCCGCCCAGCTTCCTGTCGGATACACCCATTCTGTTCCCATCCGTGGCTATGGGGAGATTGAAACTACCGACCCCTTCTTTGCTACCGCCACTCTGGAATACCGGCACCGGCTTTTGAAGATGCGGTTCGGGGTATGGAACCCGAACGTCTTCTTCGAGGACCTCTACGGTCACGTGTTTGCCGACGTCGGCTTTGATTCACACAACCTCCTCGGCGCCTCCGTCGGTCTTGAGCTCTCACCGGAGATACACCTCTTCTGGGGCATGCTTCGAATCGCACCCGTCGTAGGTGTAAGCTTAAATCTGGAGGGCAAAATCAACCTCCACGGCGGCGTCTCAACCTCACTTCCGTTTGAGATTTTGCGTTCAAGAAAGGACGCGGCGGAGTTTGCAGCCGATCCCTGGCCCGACTCCTGGAAGGATGTGGAGCTGGTTGAGACCCGCTAACATTCCTCTTAAACGAGCTTGACAATCATCCTACAAGCCGTAATATAACACGTAATGGTTTGCACGAAACGAACCTGGGTATTGGTTTTTCCGGTAAGGAGGAAAGTCTATGCCGACGGGCAAAGTTAAATGGTTCGACAACAAGAAGGGCTACGGCTTCATTGAGCTGGATGATGGGTCGGGTGACATCTTTGTTCATTACTCCGACATACTGGAGGAAGGGTTCAAGTCGCTCTCCGAAGGAGATGCGGTTGAGTTCGAGATCTCCGAGTCCGACCAGGCCCGCAAAGCGACTAAAGTCAAGAAGATTTAGTTCCAGCAACGATCCGGGCCGGGCTCCTGTCCCTGTCTACATAGCCATGGGAAGCAACTGGGGCAGGAGAGAGTGGTTTTTAGGCAAGGTCCGCATGCTTCTCGAAGCGCAGGGAGTAAGAGTCCTTAACGCCTCATCTATCTATCGCACCTCCCCTGAGGGTTTTCGCTTCCAGCCATCGTTCCTGAATCAGGTTGTAGAGGCAGAGACCGCCCTTTCTCCATTTGAGTTACTTGAAGCCAACAAGCGAATCGAACGCAGATTGAATCGCATTCGGCTATTTGCAAACGCGCCCAGAACGATTGACATTGACCTGCTTTTCTATGATAATGTGGTGATGGATACTGCCAGCCTTACCCTGCCGCATCCAAGACTTCCCCAACGCGCGTTTGTTCTCGTGCCACTTTCAGAGATAGCGCCCAGGATGAGGCATCCGGTTCTTGGCTTAAGCGTTAGTCAGATGCTTTCTGAGGTGGATACCAGCGGGGTCAGGCGATGGCGGTGAGGAGGAACCTTGTGTGTATCGAGGGGGTGATAGGTGTGGGCAAGACCTCTCTTGTTCTCAAGTTGGCCCAGGAGTGGGGAGCGGTGACCCTGCTTGAGGAAGCCCTGGAGAACCCCTATCTTGATCGCTTCTATGATGACCCGGAGACGTTCGCGTTCCCGGCGCAGCTGCACTTTCTCTCCTCGCGTTTCAAGGAGCTATCCCGGCTCAAGCAAACCAGCCTTTTCGACCGTACCGCGGTTGCCGACTACACCCTCCAGAAGGACTGGGTTTTCGCATCAATCAATCTCTCCGACTCGGACTTCAAGGTCTACGAGAAGATGTACGCCGAGATGCTTCCCCAGGTTCCGTTGCCTGACCTCGTGATTCTGTTGCAGGCAAGGGTTGAGACCCTCATGCGCCGCATAGCAAGGCGCAGCCGCCCCATGGAGCACGGGATAGCGCGTGAGTACATCCAGGGTCTGATTGAGGCCTACAACGGCTTCTTCCTTACCTACTATCAGGGACCGCTGCTGGTGGTGAATACCGACAACCTCGATCTGGACCAGAATCAGGCTCATTTTCAGAGACTACTTTTAGAGATAGACGCCACCGGCCAGGGCCGAAGGTTTCTGGGTTCGGCGTAATCTATGAGTAATACTTCCTCTAAGCATAGCGAAGATAAGCCGCTTACCGTCCCGGATATCCGGGCGATGAAGGGCTCCGAGCGCATCGCTTCCATAACCTGCTACGATGCCAGCTTTGCCCGACTCATAGACCAGACCCCCATCCAGCTGGTGCTGGTTGGCGACTCTGCGGCCAACGTCATCTACGGTTTGGATACCACTCTGCCTATCTCTATAGATGAGATGCTCATGCACACCAGAGCAGTGGCCGCAGGTCTGACCAAGCCCCTGCTCGTAGGCGACATGCCCTTTTTATCCTACCAACCGTCCGCAGAGATCGCCATAACCAACGCGGGCCGGTTCCTTCAGGCAGGTGCCAAGGCGGTCAAGGTAGAGGGGGGAGGCCCTCACATCAGGGAAATCATCACCAAGTTGATCGAGATAGGTATCCCGGTTATGGGCCATCTTGGGCTTACGCCGCAATCCGTTCACCGATTCGGGGGTTTCAAGCTGCAGGGCAAGAATGCATCAGACGCGGAGCGTATGCTGGCCGAGGCTAAGCTTTTGGAAGAAGCAGGCTGCTTCTCCATCGTCCTTGAAAAAATACCCTCAAAGCTTGCAGAAAAGATCACCTCCACCCTCTCTATCCCCACCATCGGCATAGGCGCAGGTCCTTCATGCGACGGGCAGATACTCGTTCTTTACGACCTTCTGGGCCTTGACCCGGGGTTCAAGCCGCGCTTCGTGCGCCGCTACGCCGAGCTTGCAGGCATAATCCGCGACGCTCTTTCTCGCTACGCCTCCGACGTGATGGCCGGTAACTTCCCATCGGATAAGGAAAGCTTTCGTTAGCGAGCTGCCCGCTACAACTCATACATACCCCCCTATCCATAAGAGTTGACATCCTGTCCAGTAACGCCTATAGTTATATAGGATTGTGAAGATGAAGAAGTTGTCCACGGTTACCTTTGTGGTCGTTGCGACCTTACTTATCACATCGACCGTGCTTTATGCCCGCAAGCCTTCGAGGGTGGAGGAGCAGCTGCGGGTCGCGGAGGCAAACGAATTGCAGCTCCTTATAAGGATGGACGGAGAGATGCTTTTAGGCAGGATCGTAAAGATCGTGGCCGATTACGTCCATTTTGAGACAGACGGGGATACGACGGTTATCTTTATCCCGCAGATCAAAGAGGTCAAGGGGATCACTTCCTCCAACATAAAGAACGGCAGGTACTGGTTTTCCAACCCCAACGCCACCAGGCTGTATCTGGCTCCCACCGCTCGTTTGTTAGAGAAGGGAGATGGTTACGTGGCAGCTTACTATATCCTTGCGCCTTTAGCTGCATACGGGGTGACGGATAACTTTACCATTGCCGGGGGAGCTTCGTTCCTTACGGCGGTTAATTTCGGCGGAGCCTACTTATTACCTAAAGTGGGTGTGGCTCTTGGGGAATACGTCTCGTTATCCGCAGGTGGTGTGGCGGCACAGGGGTTTGGCGAAGATGGCTTCAATCCGACCCTTCTTTTGGGTTACGGGGCCGGCACCTTAGGGAGGCCAGATGCCAGCGTCAGCGTTGGTGCTGGTTACGGGGTTTCCAGGCTGTATACCAAAGGCCCTGAGGATAAAACAATGTTCTACTCTACCCCCGGATTCATGTTGGGCGGCGAGTTAAGGGTGGCGCGAAGGATAGCGTTGGTCACCGAGAACTACTTTATCAGGGAGTGGGGGAACTACAGGCCGCTTATCTCCTACGGGATGCGCTTCTTTGGCGAGACCTTCAGCCTGGAGGGCGCTTTCATCTACACCAAGGATTTGGTTACCGGATTCCCTGGCTTTCCATTCGGTAGCATCGTCTACAACTTTTAGACACCCCACGAGATCACTTCGTGCTCTCGTGGGGACCCCTAATTAAATGCTTCCTTTCGCCTGCGACGAAAGGATCGCAAAGCGCCGGCTGAAAATGTAGGGGCCAACCTCAGCGTGCCCCTTGGGGTATCAGGTCGGCCCGCTTACTATCTTATGAGAATAACCTTCTGAGTCGTGGATAACGTCCCACCCTCAACCCTTGCAAAATAGGCGCCTTCACCCCACGAAGGTACTTCGTCCCTTCGCGGGGACCCCGAAAACGGAATCCCGTTAGCGTAGCACGACGACTTTTGTACGTGCAGAGTAACCTTTGATTGAAACCCGTGCGAAATACACCCCGGAGGGGAAGGAGGAGGGCGGGGAGGGCGTCCAGATGCCCTTGCCTTTTATGGTTCCCTGGAGGATTCTTCGTCCGTCCACAGA
>DAOVCF010000031.1 GCA_030670165.1 Candidatus Stahliibacteriota bacterium
AGCACCGCGTAAAGCCCGAAGAATACAGGCAGCTGGACGAGCATTGGCAGGCAGCCCTTGAACGGTGACGCCCCATGAAGTTTGTACAGCTTCATGGTTTCCTCGTTCAGGCGTTGCTTATCGTCCTTGAAGCGCTCCTGAAGTTCCTTTAGCTTGGGCTGCAGCACCTGCATTTTCTGCATCGAACGCTGCTGTATCTGGGAAAGCGGCAGGAAGACGAGCTTGATAAGTATCGAGAATACAATTATTGCTATTCCATAGTTGGGGATAATGCGGTAAAAGAACTGGAATATCTTGAGCATGATGACACCCAGCCAGCGAAAGGCGGAACCACCCAGCTCGACAATCCGGCTGAGCTTGTGCCCCATCTTTGCCAGGGTGTCGTAATCCTGGGGACCGAAGTAAAGTGTAAACTTACTGACGTCTTCTACGTCGAATGTCATATTTATGCGCTGACCCTCGGTCGTGCCAGGTAGTATGCGGGCCACCACCGGCTGAGAAGGTAGCACAATAGCCGTGAAGTACTTGTTGCGCAGGGCCACCCATTCGTACGGACCAGGTTCTACGGAACTTTTGCCTGAGTTAATCTTTCCTATCTTTTTTGAGTTAAGGTATTGAACCTTCTTTTGACCGTCTCGGTAGTAAAGCTGATACATGGTAAGCTCTGTCTTGTCCCCCGGTTCGGTTGGGGATAGTCCCTGTTCGCATAGAAACTTGAATCCTATTGGAACAGATAATGTATCTATATTTGTAATTTTTATTTCGTATCCGTCGACAGTTAAGAGGATCTTTCTTTCGTTGCCTAAGCTATCTCTCCATACAAACATTAGGGTTGAATCGTTAAGGGACGTGGTTTCAAGGGCATCAAAACTTAGTTTCTCGTTAGAGATTACTTCGAAACCAGCATTTGGCCGAGTCTTAAATTCCATATTCTCAAGACGTTCGACTGTAACACTGTCGTCCCAGGTTCCTAATAACTCCCTTGCCGAGCTGAAAAATTGAGTTGCTTCCAGAAGTCTAACTGGCACTTTACCTGTAGTTGAATCAGATTCTCTCATCGTATAGTCTTTTAGTTCAATCTGATCTATTCGGAAACCAACGAGGGAAGCCCACCCTAAGATTCTTACTTTTACTTTGCTATTCTCTAACTCCAGGGGTTTGGCGATGTCTGTGCCTTTTATCAACGGAACGTTGTTATTAGTCGAAGCTGTCTGAGGGGGTGTCCCCATACCCATACATCCGCCTGCCGAGTCCTTTCTCAAAAAATTGAATATAAGCAGCATTCCTACTACCAACACCACCACCAGGATCGTTGACCAGATACCTCCTCTTTGTTGTTGTCCGTCGCTCACATTTACCTCACAGGATCGTATCCGCCCGGATTCCATGGATTGCAGCGCAGAATCCTCCAGGCGGCCTTGGCCGTTCCTTTAAGGGCACCATAGCGCTTTATTGCCTGGATTGCATACTCCGAACACGTGGGCTCGAAGCGGCAATTCCTTGGTGTCCCGCTAAATACAATCTGATACGCACGAATGATCCAGATAAATAACTTACGCACCCATGCCTCTCAGTTTTTGGGCGCATCCAGAAAAGGACTCGCAAAGTTCGTCCCCCCCAGCGTCGGTTTTCAACCTGAAGATGATCCTGCCCTCCGGGAATTTCCTTTTCATTCGTCTGTATATTTCATGCATGCGGCGCTTACAACGATTTCGAACCACCGCTTTTCCGATAGCTTTCGGGACAAAGAAAGCCACCCTGCGGCGTGGCTCCTCAATGAAATGAGCCATGAGGGCTCCGCTGGATACCGGCGGGGCGGCAAGGACGGCCCTTATATTTCTATCACCACGAAGAATCTCAGAGCGCGGCAGATTTTCAGAGCGAGCGGTATTCAACTTCAACCCTATGCCGATAAGCGTTTGCGTCCCTTGGCACGGCGACGCTTCAGCATTGCTCTACCTGTAGGGGTTGCGTTGCGTTTACGAAAACCATGTGTGCGTTTGCGCTTGAGGTTGCTTGGTTGATAAGTTCTTTTCGGCATGAACATTCTCCTTTCGTTAAACTGCGAGTAGAATTATAGTGCGAAACAATTGGAAGTCAAACATCCACCTCAGTCGATGGCTCCGAAATAAATGCTCCTTGCCACACGGGCAAAGGATCGCAGGGGAGTAGAATGCAAGATCACCCTTTCAGCTGAGCTGCATATCTTAGTTTTCGATTTTTCGCTTCCCAGGAGGGGGGATCAATTAGTTAATGGGTGTGCTTTGTCTTCGAGTTGCTCTTAGAGCGGGAGGATTTGTTTTTGTTTTCCTTACGGAAGGCGCTTCCTCCGATGAACTCGCGGAGGATAGATGCAGGTGGTACCGCGGAGTCGTCCATAGGGGTGACCAGTTCCAAGAGGGAGATCATGCGTTTGGCCTCCGAGCGCAGACCTTTGCCTCGGACAGTGCGCAGAAGTTTCATGGCCTTGTTGCGCATCACTGCAAGTTCGTAGATAAGAGCCGAGTTGAACATCTCATCCGCCGACTCCTGGTAAGGGAAGACGTTGCGCTCCTCGCCCCTGCGCACCTTAGCCCACCGCTTCATGGTTCTGGTGGGTGTATGAGCGCGGTAGGAGTAGTCGCGCAGCATTCGTCTCAGCATCCTGGTGTCAGAGGTGGAAACGATGCGCTGGTCGTGGTAGTTGAGCTGGGTCAGCGCGGATACGTATATCTTGAACTTGAGATGTTTGGGTACGGCAGAAGTCAGGCGCGGGTTGAGCGCATGGATTCCCTCCACGATAAGTATCTCGTTTGGCTCCAGGATCATGGTGGTGCCGTCGAAACAGCGCCTGCCTCTCTCGAAATCGAAGCGGGGTCTATCCACCCTTTTGCCTTCCAGAAGGAGCACCAACTGCTGGTTGAAGAACTCCAAATCAATGGCGTCGATTCCCTCGAAATCGGGCTTTTCCTCCTCGTCAAGCGGGGTACTGGAGCGGTCGAAGAAGTAGTCGTCCACCGACAGCGGCAGGGGGCGCAGACCGTTAACCCGTAGATGCACCGCCAGTCGTTTGGAAAAGGTTGTTTTCCCGGCCGAGGAGGGGCCGGCGATGAGCACGATGCGGGGGAGTATGGTGGCGGCGGCGATGCGGTCTGCAATTCGGGCGATGGCCTTCTCGTGCAGCGCTTCGGCAACGTTGACCAGTTCAAGGCTTTTGTTTTCCCTTACGAGACGGTTGAGCTGGCCGATATCGGAGATACCCAAGGCCTCGCCCCACTTCTCGTAGTGATGAAAGATAAGGAAGAGTTTTGGCTGCTCCACGAAGGTGGGAAGCTCAGGGAACGATTCAGGTGTGGGGTAACGCAGGATGAAGCCGGGTGGATAGTGCAGAAGCTCGAATGCGGCAAGAGAACCGGTGGAGGGAACGAGTGGCCCTCTTGCCCAGTCGGTGAAATCGCCGCACCGGTGGATAATATACTCGTCCTTATCCGCGTACTCCAATAACGCCAGCTTGGAGGTGTTGTTGTTGCGCTTACAGATGGCGGTTGTCTCCTTCCGATCCACCTTCCGCATGGTGACTGGCAGATCGTCGGCCAGAAGCCCGAGCATCTCGGCCTCAAGAAGCTCAACGTCGCGCTTCTCCATGATACGCTTCATTCTCAGGGTGCAGTAGAAACCCTTGGAGGTGGAGTGTTCAACCACTAACCGGGCGTCGGGGAAGGCGCGTTTGGCGGCCATGGTGAGAACAAAGATAAGACTCTCCTGATGAATCTTCAGGCCTTCGGGATCGGTGGCGAGAACGAACTCGATCTTAGCGTCCTTGGTAAGCGGGGTGTTGAGTCCGACCAGCTCGCCCTCCAGCTTGGCCGCGATGATGGGCTGACCCGCAGGGATCAGCTTCGATATAGGGGTGCCTTCTTTTACTTCACGCACCGCACTTCGTCCCAGCTTGATCTTGACCATGAACATACATTATAATGAGTATCCTTTGGCGAGTCAATCTTGTTCGTTGTATGGGAAGGGTGTTTGGATTAAAGATGCGTGGTCGCAATAAAAGTAGGGGCACGGCATGCCGCGCCCCTACAATATCTTAAGGTTTCGCGAAGCTCACGACGGCAACGCCCACCTGGGTTTTTTCTTACCCTGCCTCCTCTACGAGGATTCCTTTAAGAAAAATTTCTCTCACTGTCGCGAAGCCCGTTTCGATTCCAGCCAGCGAAGACGCAAGCCCCAGAAAAACATTTGCCAGCGTCTGGGGAGTTAGATTTTTTCTTACCTCACCTGCCTTCTGCGCACTGAAGAAAACAGATGCCAGCACCTCTTTTACTTCCTCGATGCTGGGAGTGATGCGTTTCGTAAAGAGTGTCATGTGGCGTGTAGGAACGACTGGAATTCCTCCGGTTTCGAAAAGCCTGCGCATGCTTGAAATCAGAGGGACATGCCGGCTGAGCGAGTGGAGTACCGCATCAAGGCGGTTTTTAACGCCTTTTTTCGATTCATCCTTAAGGTCAGCCTTGAGATCCGACACTAGTTGGTCAAGTGATGATTTAATCATCGCTATGAAAAGCTCAAGCTTGCTCTTGTAGTAAAAGTAGACTGCCGCTTTTGTGATCCCTACCTTCTTTGCCACATCCTCCATACCGACTTGATCGAAGCCGTACTCGCAAAAGAGTTCTCTTGCAGCAGAAAGAATCTCCCGGCGGCGTATCTCTCCTGGTTTTCTTCGCGAACGTTCAGACATAATAACCTGCCATTATAGTAGGGGAAGCAGTCCTGTCAAGCTGCCCCCCCCCCGGTTTGTGCCGTATAGGGTGCGGCATTATCGTGAGGTTCGTTTCAGGTCTTTAAGGTAGCGCTCCTGCCAGATGGGTTGGGTGAGCTTCTCAAGTTCTTCATCGAACTCCACCAGTCTCTCGTAGTACTCAGGATCTTCGAGCGCTGCCTTTGCATTTTCATCCTCAGGCTTTACACTCTCGTCCAGGATATTCTCCCTGAAGTATTTGTGGTGGTCGCGGATAGAGCAAGGGGTAAGTATATTATTACAGAATTTCAGTTGACCGTATCCGTATTCGTGCTGCCATTTCCTTCCTTTTGCAAACAGATCCGACATCAGCGCGTCGGCGATTGACTTACCATCCTTGTAAAGATCGTAGAGATTGTCTTTGTAGTAGGGCACGAACCCGCAAGGCGTGATGTTCCCGTTCCAGTCGACGTAGAAGTATCCCCTCTCTCTGCCATAGGCAATGCAGCCATCCGATGCCGCACCACTATTCCAGAAGTCTCCGACAAAGTATTTCTTATCGAAGAGCATCCTTTCCCACTGGTTGTAAAGCGCAACGCGCTGCTCAGGAGAGATCATCAGATCCATGGTATCCTTGGCCCTTCCGATAGGCATCAAGTGAAACATCCACATATACACCGCACCCAGCTCCTCGAAGTAGTGCTCGTAGAATTCGTCGGTCAGCAGAATTTCGACGTTGTTCTTGGTTGCGGTAACGGATGTCCCGAAGGGAACCCCGCGGTGCCTAAGCCTCTCCATTGAATCCATAATCTTCGCATAGACGCCTTTTCCCCGTCTCGCGTCGGTTTCCTTCTCGTAGCCTTCAACGGATATCGCCGGGGTTATGTTTCCCAGTCCGGCCATCCTTTCCACCGTTTCGTCGGTGAGTAGGGTCCCGTTGGTGTAGACAAGGAAAACCATATCGGAGAATTCTTCCACGGCGTCAAGCAGGGTCTTGCCCTGGGAGTTGTACATAAAGGGCTCGCCGCCGGAGATCACGATGAAGTTCGACCCGATCAGATCGCGCATCTCATGGAGCAGTTTGGTGAACACCTCATAGTCCAGTGTGGCTGCGCTAGTTGCTTCCGAGGCCGCGTAACATCCTGTGCATCTGAGGTTGCAGCGTTTGGTGGGAGAGATCAAACAGAAGCTGGGAGGTTCTATTCCGTATTTATCCTCGTACTTTTTCTGGACTTTGGGTCGTCTTTCGTCGAGGAATCCATTCATTACAAAGGTCTCGCGTACCCTTTCGGCATACTCAGGGGAAAAGTACCCCTTTTGGATGTTTTTGAAAGACTGCTCAAGTAGATTCACAAGAAACTGTGTTTTTATTTCAGTGAGGTAGGGCAGGTTCGTGGGTTGGGCATCCGCAATCCCTTGTTTGATTCTTGCCCTGAGTGGTTTTAGAAGTGTACTGGCGAGGCCGGGTTTTTTTACTGCCGCCTTGATTGCTTGAGCGGTCAACCTTTTTTGAAGAGGATTCATCTTTTGTCTCCTTTCCTTAGTTTCTTTAGATAAAAGCTCCGCAACGTTTTTCGATAATTAACTGACTGGTCAGTTAATTACATGACTCAATTATAGGAGAAAAATGTGCGATGTCAAGGTCGATCGATAAAAACAGGCGGCCTTTCGATTACCCGAACTCGATGCCCTGACTCATGGTGAGCAAGGCGGTTTCCACCATCGTAGTCATAGTGAGTGATAAACGGCGTTCTTTATGAACACCGACTCCCTCGCCCACAAATTGGACAAGACACGATTCCTTCCCGGTAAAGCCGCATAAAAATCTAGTGGCACGACATGCCGTGCCACTACAGGGGGCGTATTGTGTTTCTCACCCCTACATTCTGTTTAGCGGGAATCCCCGATAGAACATCACTCCTCTATTGGCAATCGGAAAATCGCCTCTACGCCAATCCGTAACAGATTTTCATTTGCGTCCTGTGAGCCGAAGCGTTCCCGGTTCTCGGAGAATATGAGGTCATAGTCCACGCCTAGTCTGAGTCCCAGGAACTCGGTTGGCCATATCTTGATACCGCCGCCGAAGCTTATGCCGAAAGAGGTGGCCGCGAGCTCTACTGTCTTAGCAGTGTCCTGAGGATTTATAACCTCAAAGATATTACCGTTCTCGTCCAACTGCTGCCATGAGTATAGTCCTACCGCGCCGCGCACGTAAGGGTCAACCCATTTCCACCCTGGAGACCAGGTGTTGGTGAGCGCAAACGCGTGATGGACGAACTCCGCGTCATAGGAAACGATGGTGGTGTCGGTATTGAAGGTGTTGGGAACCGTGGCGGAGACATCCGAGTAGTAGTATTTGAAGCCGTAGTCGAATCCTTTCCAGACCTCGATCTCGACGGCACCACCGAAGTTGTATCCGATGTCCGATTCCTCGATCTCATCACCGATTGCCCATACTGCACCCACGCCCGGGGCGAACTTGAGTGAAAGACCGAAAAGGGGGGACGCAATAATGAGTCCCGCCAAAAGGGTCGCAATCAAAGCTTTGCTCTTCATATTACCTCTGTTTAGGTAGACCGGTGCGAGGCGAGCAAAAGGGTAACCCTTTTGGGCCGCCTTTAATGATTTCTTTTGTATAGGCTATGTCTGAGATGACGGCTCCTTATGAGGTTCGGTAAGGATACTCAGTATCCTGCATAAGGTTTCGCGAAGCTCGCGGCGGGAGCATACGATGTCCACGAAGCCGTGCTCCAGGAGGAACTCGGAGCGCTGGAATCCGGGCGGAAGCTTCTCGCCTATGGTCTGCTCTATGACCCGTGGGCCGGTAAATCCAAGAAGCGCACCCGGTTCGGCGATGATCACGTCGCCCAGCGAGGCGAAGGAGGCCATTACCCCGGCCATCGTCGGGTGAGTCAGGATGTTGATGTATGGAATCTGAGCCTGCTTTAAGAGGCCAACCTCGGCTGAGGTCTTGGTCATCTGCATGAGGGAGAAGATTCCTTCCTGCATGCGTGCCCCGCCGCCTGAGGCGGTAAGCATCACGAACGGCTTGCGTTCGGCCAGAGCCAATCGAGCCGCACGAGCCACCTTCTCGCCCACCACCGAACCCATGCTCCCGCCCATGAACGCGAAGTCCGTAGCCGCAAAAATAACCGGCATTCCCTGAATCTCGGCCCTGCCCGAGACGATCCCCTCTTCCATGCCTGTCTTCTTGCGTGAGGTTTTGTACTTCTCCTTGTACTTGGGAAAACGCAAAGGATCAACAGACACGAGTCCCCTGTCTATCTCTTCCAGTTTGCCCTCATCCAGAAGCAGCTTGATGTAGGTCTTGTGACCTACACGGAAGTGGAAACCGCACTTGGGGCAGATCCAGTAGGACTGGTCGAGTTCACGGCGGTACAGTATCTCGCCGCAGCTCTCGCACTTCAGCCAAAGACCGTCTTTAAGGTCAAGCTTCTTGCGTGCTTCGCGGGCGGGGCGCAGATTCTTGCGCAAGAACACTAGGAGAACCTGTCGGCGAGTTTCTCAAGCACCGCAGGCAGGGTGGTGTATTCCATATCACCGTGGGGCAGCCTGCCCGGCTCGAACGGTCCGTGGCGGCGCAGGTAGTCGGCTACCTCATTAGCTATGGCTCGCGATCTGTCATACGAAGGATCATCGAACATGTCGCGGGGGCCGATCAGTTTTCCGTCTGCTAACTGGAATCCTGCCGCGATTACGCGCGGAGGGCCGTCAAACCGGGTCGGAGTGGCCTGCTTGAAGCTCACCGGCATCAGGGGCCCGTTGTGTGAGCCGCGCATCCAGCCTGAGACCACGTGGGGGAATGAAAACGGCTCCAGAACCTCTCCCACCGCTGGCAGGCCCGCCTGGGCGCGAACGATCATCACCGGGTCGTCCTTGCCCACGTACTTGCCCGCAATCAGCGCCAGCTTCTGTGTGGATGCCTTGGCCGCGACGAAGCCGTCCTTGCGGTACACCGTATCCACCACGTACTGCTCGTGGCTGCCGATCAGCGCCAGCAGATCATACATCTCTTCAGGTGTATTGAGCTTGACCCGTTTGTTCTTCATCGGATCGTTGATCACGAAGGTGAAGCCCTCATGCATTGAAGAATCAATAACCAGGCCGGCGGTGTTGAACGGATCGGCGAATATTTTGTACAGCGGGTAGTTCCACGCGCCGGGCGAGGTCTTGTCGGCCATGAAGATTATTACCGGTTCGCTGGGGCGCTCTTCGAACTCCATCTCCGCACAACCCGGGCCCATGCCCTTCACGTTGCCCGAGAAGGCATCGGCTAAAAGATCCTGACCGGCTCCGTACAGCTTCAATTTCTTGGCAACCTCTGTGCCTTCAACAAAGGTATCCCAGGCCAGCTTGTGAATAACCTCGGCGTCGGTGCCGTGGGTATGGGTCATGATCAATTCGAGATCGTCACCGCAGGCGAGGACCGAGAAGTCTATGAGCTTTCCCTCCCTCTTGGCTGCGTCGAGCATCACCTCTGCCTTGGCCAGTACCTCGGGGTGAGAGGCGGAATGTCCCACGTAACCGCCGACGTCGGCCTTTATGACGGAAAGCGTTATCTTACTCATGAATCCTCCTTAATCATTCAAAGAGAACGATAGATTTTGACTATTTCTATGAATATTAGGGCGCAAAATCTTGATGTCAACCCCCCGAAGCACCCCCAAAAAAATCGAATGCTCCTTTTTGTCCAGGGGACAAAAGATTGCAGAATAACAGATCAAAGAACGGGACCCTGCCGCATGTTGTTAATAAGTTCCTCATTGTACGTAACTTATTAGAGCCTTTACCCCAGGGGTTACGAAAGGAAGATTATTCGTAAGCCTTGCGGAAGGCCTTCTCGATATCCGCACCACTCGCTTTATCCAGCACGGTGGTTCTGCCGGGTCGAGTCGACGGAGCCAGTTCAAGCACCTTCTTGAAACCTTTGAAATCCAGCCCCAGGTCGGCCGGGGTGGCAATCAGCTCGTTTCGCTTAAGGAACTCGGCTTGGGCCGAGGCGGAGGATTCGTCCTGAAGATAGGATGTAAATACCGCAAACATCGCAACCTGCTCGCCGTGCAACGTTACTTTATCCGGATAAAGCTCGTCGTAGGCATGGCTCAAAAGATGCTCGGCGCCGCTGCACGGACGGCTGGTTCCCGCAATACCCATGGCGATGCCGGAGAGCAGAAGACCCTCGGCCAGGATCTTTAAAAACGAGGTGCCTGCAAGATTGACCCGCCTGGCATCAAGCATTTCGAACGCTGATTTGCGGGCCAGGAGCGCTGCCACGGTATCGTAGTGCTCGTGGGTCCTGCGGTATGCCAGGAGCCAGTCGTTGGTTGCGGAGATGTTGGAGAGTAAATCTCCAACCCCTGCTTTAAGGTTTCGGGCAGGTGCTTTAGTTATCGCAGCCAGGTCCACCAGCACCGCGGTAGGCATATTCACCCCCACGCTGCGCGTGCCCTTGCGGAAGCGAATCACCGCTACCGGCGAGGAGATGCCATCGTTGGAGAGAGAAGTGGGGACGCTCACCACGGACAGCATCCTGCGCGAGCCGGCGAACTTGGCTACGTCTATCACCCTTCCGCCGCCAACACCTAAGAGCACGTCGGGTCTAACCTCATCTATCGCTGCTTCCACCGCCTCCACCTCGTGGTAGGAATTGTCTTCAATCAGGTGAACCTCAGGTTCCTTGAAGCCTGCCGCAACCCTGTCCGCTAGACTCCGGATGTCCCGCATGGTGATGATAAGGGGCTTGGTAAAGAGAAGGCTGGATTCGCACAGAAGCTCATTAACCTTGTTCAGAAGATCCTCTTCGATCCTCACCAGTATGGGCAGTGATACGCTGCTTCCGAATATGGGCATCTAGGCCTCCAGGTTGTCAATTTTTTTTGCAATAACCTGAGCCTTTGCCAGATCCTCGTGGGTGTCTACCTCTATCCAGGGCAGTCCACGGGTACTGAGGGAATAAATCGGGTATTCACCAAGGATCTCGGCGATGGTGTTTTCGTACCACACACCGGTTTCGCCTGCTTTAATCATCTCGTCCATCTTATCAAAGAACGCTTTAGAGAAGTCTTTTCCGAATCTTGCAAGTCCGATGTATTCGCCCGCGCTTTGCCTCCGATCCAGGGTCTTGGCGATAGCGGTGATTCTTTGCTCCCCGTTCACCATTACCCTCATCTCTTCCTTAACCAGAGGATTTACGTCATCCACCATCATCAGGCTACTTCTGGCATCCTGGAGTATGTCCTTGACCATCTGCGAAGCAAAAAGGACGTCGCTGTTGAGCAGGAGAAACTCCTGACCGACAAGCTCACCCCTGGCCAGCCACAGGGAGTAGATGTTATTGGTTGTATCATAGATTTCGTTGTGGATGAAGCGGCAATCTGACGCTGCCTCTTTCAACTTCTCGACCTTGTGTCCGGACAGGATGGTCACCTCTGATCTTTCAATCCCCGCGCCTCGCAATGCCGACAGTGCTCTTTCGATCAACGTCCTTCCACCAACCTCGATCATTGCCTTGGGGCGATCGAGGGTAAGGGGATGAAGTCTGCGGCCTTCGCCTGCGGCCAGGATGATGGCCTTCATCTTCCCCTCTGCTTCATCTGAATCTTGATAATCAGGATGGTTATTGCATAAAGGAGGCTTGCACCCCATATCACGTAGGTGGGCAGATGGGGCGTAAGCCAGGCCAGTGCCGGACCCAGGAAAAGGATAAAGAACTGCTCGTCGTAGGCTGTGTAGAGTTGTTCTACCCGGCGGATCAGTCTCCCCTCAGCCGGAGCCTGAGGTATCTCCTTCTGTCTGATGCGTGGCTGGGTGTGATGGGCAACAAAGTGGATACCGTAGTGGAACATGACGCCACCCAGGGTGACAAAAAGCCATATGATTCCGAATTGACGGTATATACCCCACGTCAGGGCTGCCAGTGTGAGGAGTTTGCGCACGAAGTCGATTTTAGGATCAAGCTTTGTTCCAAACTCCGTCTGTTTGCCCGTCATCTTGGCAAGCTTGCCGTCGGTACAGTCGAGGATCCATGAGAGCTGGAACAGAAGCGCTCCCCATATGAGAGATAACGAATCGCCTCGCCAGAAGAAATAGGTGCAAACCAAGGCAGGCACCAGGCTTGCTATCGTGACCACATTGGGATGGATGGGTGTATGCGAAAGCAGCCTTGCCAGAGGGATGCCCAGGGGATCGGCAAAGAGAACCGTACTCCAGGCGTCGGTTTCTTTAAGATATGACGGGACTTTCCTCATTCGTTAGTCTATTGATTGCCGTGCAACTGTCAATACATGAGGGCCTGCTACGATTCCCTTCATCAACGGAGCAGCAATCGCAAGGTTCAGATCAGAGATGGATCCCAAGGTGGGGGTAATACCGATTCAACAGCTCTCTAATGCGCCGAGCCTGATGTTCAAAAGTCAAAGATTTGACAGTCTCGAATCCTCCCTTGGCCAATCGATATCTCAAGTCTCCATCGAGTATGAGCTTACGCAGGGTGTCGCGCAATTCGGTTTTGTTGCCCGGTTTAATCAGCAGGCCGTTTTCATTGTGCTTTATTCTGAAGGGGATTCCGCCCGCCCGAGTTGACAGGACAGGCAACCCTGCTCCCCATGCTTCAAGGATAACCCGTGGGAAGCCTTCAGGCTTCTCGGAAGGCAGTATAAATATATCGGCTTTTCTGTAGAGTTTTTGCAGCGAGCCGTCTGCAGGAACAAAACCCAGAAGCTTAACATAATTTCCAAGACCGCGTTCGGCGATTTTTTTACGGATGGGTTCAAACAAAGGGCCGCTGCCTGCCAAACGTAGGCGCAAGGCGGGAAACTCCACGTGTAATTCCTCCACCACATCCACGAGCAGCTCAATCCCCTTGCCGTGGTCAAATCGCCCGACGAAGAGTAGATCCTTTGCCTCTCCCTTGGTTTTCTTGGGGGGTAGTAGCTTCTTTTCAGAAAGTAATATATCGTCAAGCTGGTATACAGGGTGTAATGGGGTCGAGAATAGCTTCTCCAGCTCGCCTCCGGTTACCAAAGTTATTCCATAACGACTCATCCACCGAGTCAACAGGTGTAGCGTAAAGGAAGCCAATCGAGCCGTGAGACGACGCAGGCCTTTATGCTTTTGTGACCGGCCTGCGATTAATACGTTGCCCGATACGTGCATGATTACCGGCTTGTTTTGCTTTTTGGCAAGCCACCAGAAGAAAAAAGCCGCCCCGGAAGGCAGACGTAACCAAAGGATGTCGCTTTTTGCCAACAGGTTACGGGCAGTCTTCAGAATTCGACTCAAGGAAAAGGGTATTGAAGTTAAGCTCTTTGCAAGGTTACGCCAGCCCGGTAACGGCAGGAGGGTTATGCCAAGGTTCTCCACAACGACGCGGTAGTTTGCAGGATTTATATTCCGAACGGGAATTACAGATACAGCCAGGGAGATTTGGTCGGCGAGTTCTAACCTTTTGATGAAATTGAGCGATTCGGAGTTGGATACAGTAAAATTTCCGTCGCCACGGTAGCGGTCATGAAGGTAGATTCCAAGCCTTAGACCTTGCTTCACACGGAATTCTATCGTGTGATGATCGGAAGTCAACCGCTGGGAATTGTATAGATCAAG
>DAOVCF010000125.1 GCA_030670165.1 Candidatus Stahliibacteriota bacterium
GACCATCCAGTTCTACGTGGATGAAGAAGGAAACGTAGGCCCCAACATGATTATTCGAAATAGCACTGGCTATCCCAGCTGGGATAACGAAGTAAAGAAAGCACTTGCCCGCTGGCGCTTCAAGCCGGCTCAGGTATCCAAAAGGATTGCAGTCATTATTTTCACTTTTATTTGAGATGAATCTACTTCAGCTTAACCCTCCAGGCGCGTGCGTTTGAACGGTCGTCGAAGCTGAACTGCTGGTGGACGATCAACACCTCGCCGTCATTTGACCACTGTGATACCCAGCAAGGATGGTTCTCAAGCCCTGACCGGATTTGGGTAATGGCCACACCTCGCATATCTTCCAGGTCGTAAACGACGGGATTAGGCACGGTTGATACGAAGAGGTAGTCCGAGGTGGGGGAAAAGGTGGCCGAAAGCGCCTTGCCGGTCAGAGAAACGAGCTTGGGATTGGCGGTGGACATGATGAACAACCTGTAGGTTACAACGTCCTCGCCCCCCTCTCCCTCTCCCTCCTCGATGGGTTGACCATAGAGAATCCATTTAGAGTCAGGGGAGATTACGAGGAGAAAGTCCAGGCCTTCGATAACGCGCTGGCCTGTCTCGGCATGTTCCAACCACTTCTCAGAGGCGCTTCTTTCTTGCGCGTCCTCAAGCTCCACCACGTCGAAGCCCACAAGCTCCAACCTGTCCTGCGAGAACGTTGGTGATACCAGAATCATAATGATTCCGAGGATCATAATTCGGCGATCTATAACCATAGCGACTCCTTCGGTTTGATAAACCGGGCGGTATAATTCCAAAAGTTTCCAAGAACTTTGGCATCAACGAAGCCCGCTCCAGTGGCCTGCTTTATGAGGGTGGAGCGGAGCGGGTAGTCCGGATCAGGAAAGAACTCGGTTACCGCCAGGATGCCTGAAGGTTTGAGGACCCTTCTTGCCTCCAGCAAAGCCCTGTGCCGGTCGGGTATCTCCTGCAGAACGGTTATCATGTAGACCAGATCAAGAAAGGCATCGGCAAACGGCAGCTCATAGGCGCTGGCCTGGATGAGTTTGATGTTGTGGATATCCTGGTTCTCTGGTTTCTCTAACTTCCTTTGAAGTTGATCCAGCATCTTGCGCTGGATGTCAAGGGCGTAGACCTTACCCTTAGGTTCTACCGCTCTGGCTACGAACGTGGTATAGGCCCCTGATCCGCATCCTACCTCCAGCACCTTCATCCCAGGGTTGATATCAGAGCGCGCAATGACCTTTTCCGGAGGTTGAAAGGTCCGGCGGAATCCCGAGTCCAGGAACCACCCTGTATATGAGGGAGCCGGGAATCGCCACAGCTTGCGGACGACTTTGGCCAGGGTCAGCCATAAGAAAACGAACCCCAGGATTGAACCCAGGACGATGATAATGACTAAAAGCCAAGTGGGCATACCAAAGACTACGCCATCAAGAAACGTAGTCAAGCGATCTTGAAGTGCAGTAGCTACCTTATTGTTTGCCGCAACAACACCGTTGCTTGATTTTTACCTGTAGATATTGATGAATTTCTTCTTTGTAGCTATCAGTTTCTCTGCTCATACCAATAGAACCCTAAGCAAAGCAAAGAGGGCGTCAAGAAGTATGGGCTTGACAACCCAAGTTTGTTGGATATTGTTTTTAAGATGCAAGAAATGGAGGTTTAAGGAGACTAAACGGTTCGAATGTTTTGCAAACATGCGATGGAGGGAGAAGCATGTCTGAGTGTAGGTTATGTGGAGGTAGCGGCGAGATAGCCTGCAAGCAGTGCAACGGTCCGGGAGCCGAACTCAGGATCAGCCGCTACGGACAGGGATATCACAAGAAAGGGAAGAAGAACTCCTTAAAGCCTAGCATGAAAGGAGCCAAGATGCTTAAAGGGATCGGATTGATCTTCATCACAGCGGTATTGACAACACCGCTGGCAGGACATGGGGAGGAGATCGACATCTACATCAAGGTCAATGGCGATGGCGAGATCAAGGTGGACGGGGAAGATTTGGACTTGAACCAGTTTCTGGAAAAATTCAAAAACCTATTTGCACAGGAGCTTGACCCATCTCGCCGCATCAAAACCCCCCAGTACAGGATACATCTTGCCGCCAATCCTCGGGCCCCGTCCTACCTGGCAATGGACGTCATCTCCGTGGTGATGCTGGCGGCATGGAAGCATCTGGAAGATCCCCACATTGCATATCCCTTCGTTGACATAGCAAACAATCCGTCCCAGCCCATCTACGTTACTATGCAGGGTATAGCCTCAGGCGATTTTAATCCAGGCGGTATGTTCTACGATCTTAAGGTGGGGATCGACTTGAAGGATACGGGCGAGATTGATCTAAATACCGAAATCGTTGACCCCGAAGATCTTCCCGTGATAGTTGAAAAACTGCTCAATCGCTCGGTGGATCGCAAGGCCATGATTGTGGTTGATGGAGACGTGTTGTGGGACGACGTGATTAAAACCGCCCGTATGCTGAGGGGGTTATGCGCAGGCAGGATCTATTTGATGAGAGGGAAACCGAGCTCGGAGAGGTAAGTTGATGTTTAAAACCAGGGTTCCCACACCAGGGCCCAATCTGCGGTTGCCGATTAAATAAAAAGATACCCTTGACAGGCATAGGATAACGTATATCTTTACTTTGCGTGAGGCTATAATGCCCAGGATAAATAAAACCACCCCGGGAGTGATATGTCAAAATGCAGATTATGCGGAGGTAGCGGTGAGATAGCCTGCAAGCAGTGCAACGGAGAGGGCTATACAACGTGCCCCAAATGCGGGGGCGCACGTTATTACAAATCCAGGGAGCAAGATCCATGCCCGCGGTGCGGGGGAGAAGGAACCGTGGTCTGTAAAGCTTGCCAGGGGACAGGGACTGTTGCTTGCCCGGCATGCGGCGGAAAGAACGCCTAACCGCCCCAAAAAGTTAAGAGCAGACTTGACAAGCCGATCCGAGTCTGTATAATTCATTGTTAATCGTTGAAGTGCTTAGGAGGATATGAAATGATCAAGGATTGGACTAAAAACCTGTGGGGACCGATGCTGGTGATCGGTTTTACTCTGTCCCTTACCGAGGGGTGCCTGTAGTTTAATCCTACATCTTTTGTAGAATTTGGCCCCGGGCATCCCGTCCGGGGCTCTTCTTTTGCACGTAACCCCGGGCAAATCCCGGGGTTTTTTCGATCGGTTCTTAACACACCAAAAGGAGGTGAAATGCAACCGATCATAAGCTGCCGTGAAGTGTACAAGTCCTTCAACGGCGGTACATTATTTAAAAAGAAAAAACCGGTTCGTGCGCTGGTAGACATCAACTTCGATGTTCGCTCTGGCGAGTGCTTCGGGCTTATCGGGCCGAACGGGTCGGGTAAGTCCACGCTTATCCGCATACTCTCGACCTTGCTTTTCCCTGATAAGGGACAAGCGTACGTGTGCGGAATGGACGTGGTCAAAAAGCCTTACCGGGTGCGGCCTCTGATCAGCCGGGTCTCGGTGGACGCCGCGTTCTTCAAGAAGCTTTCCGCCTGGGAGAACCTGCGCTACTCGGCCAGGCTCTACGGCGTCCCCTTGAAGCTTGCTAAGGAGCGCGCCCTGGACGTTCTTGCCGAGCTTGGGTTTCCGACGAAGCGGTTCAACGACTCAATGGAGGACCTATCACGCGGTATGCAGCAGAAGGTAGCGGTGGCAAGGGCACTGATAAACAGGCCGCTTGTCTTGTTGTTAGACGAGCCGACTACCGGTCTTGATCCGCGCTCCAAGCGAGAGGTGGAGGCTTACATCCAGAGGCTCAAAAGCCAGACCGAACTGACCATCTTCCTGACTACGCACGACATGTACGAGGCCGAGCATCTCTGCGACCGGGTGGCGATCATTGATAAGGGTCGGATCGTGGCCCTGGATACGCCGAAGAGACTGAAACGGATTCTTGCCCGCAAGCGCGGCACGAACCGCGTCAGCCTGGAGGACGTATTCCTCGAACTCACCCATAAGGAGTGGGTAGAGGACGTGGAAGAAGACGAAACAGATAAAAAAGACTAACGAAAATAAGGAGGAAAAGATGCAAAGGATACCGACGCTGGAACCGATGGTGCCCTCCGGTTCCGAGCCGCGCATGAGGCTGCGGTGGCTGGCGCTTATTGAGCGCAACTTCGCCCTCATCAAGCGTTACCTGGGCTGGGAAGTCGTATTCGTGTTCTACAACATCGTGAACGCCCTGTGCATCGCCTTCATCGGCGTAACCCAGGGCAAGGGGCACGTGATGTACCTGGTGATAGGCGCTCTTATCTGGGGGTTTCTGTCTCTTCTCTTCCACGAGCTCGCCGAGCAGGTTCAATGGGAGCGCTGGGAAGGCACCATCGAGTACAGCTTCATGGCTCCCCTGCACCGGCTTACCTACCTTCTGGGCAACTGTTTCTATGCGGTTGTCTACGGTGTGCTTCGCACGGCGCTTCTTTTGGGCGTTTTGGTCTTATTCCTTGGTCTCTCGCTTCGGGGCGCGAACATCGCAGGCGCCTTGGTGGTGCTTGTGGTATCAGGGCTTTCCTTCATCGGTCTGGGGCTTATCGCGGCGATTCTTCCCTTGCTCTCCACCGAGAAGGGATCGCAGGCCTCGCACATATTCGAAGCGGTGATTCTTTTGATTTCCGGGGTATACTACGAGGTAGACGTTCTGCCTCGCTGGATAAGGCCGCTTTCGGTCGTATCGCCTGCGACGTATACGCTTCGGGCGATTCGCGCCGCACTGCTTGAAGGGGCATCGTTTAAGGAGCTGGCACCGACCATTCTCCTATTGGCCGGAATCGGTGTGGTGCTCATCCCGGCGGGCTTTGTGGTATTCAGCCTGGCCGAACGATGGGCAAAGCGCAAGGGAAAGCTCAAGAGGAGTGGATAGCGGCGCGATGCGGGGCATCGCTCATTTCAAATTGCAAATTGAAAAATGAACGAGACCAAATAGCCAGCGCCGTTAGCTGTGTGCTGTCAGCCATTCTCCCGGAGGTTGCAGTGATCTGCATTAATGGATAGAATCACGGGTTAGGAGTTTTTATGATCCAGCTAAAGGACGTTTCGGTTTCCTTCGGCGCGCGAGGTCTTTTTGCAAAAGCAAACCTTGCCGCAGGGGAGCGCTCGCGCATCGGCCTGGTGGGGAAAAACGGAACCGGCAAGACCACGCTGTTTAGACTGCTTTCAGGCGAGCGGCCCCCTGACGAAGGCTCGATTGATATGCCCAGGGATCTAAGGATAGGCTATCTGCCCCAGGAAGAGATCGTACTCGAAGAGGAGAGTGTGTTCGACAGTGCGGTGGAGGCGTTCGGGCACATCCACGATATAAGGGTCAAGATGCACGAGCTTGAACAGAGGATGAAGGATACGTTCATGGAAGCTGGGGAGATGGAGAAGATTCTTTCAAGATACAGCCGGCTTCAGGAGGCTTACGCCCAGGACGGGTATACGTTCGAGGCGCGGACAGCCGAGGTTCTTACAGGTCTTGGATTCAAGGAGGCGGATTTTTCAAGGCCATGCGGTGAGTTCTCGGGCGGGTATCAGATGCGGATAGCGCTGGCGAAGCTCTTATTGTCCGAGCCTGATCTTCTCTTGCTTGACGAGCCGACCAACCACCTCGATCTGCCCTCAATCGAGTGGCTGGAGGGTTTTATTAAGAACTTTAAAGGGGCGCTTCTCATAAGCTCCCACGATAGATATTTCCTGGACAGGGTGGTGGATGAGATATGGGATACCGATTACGGCACCATTACATCTTACAAAGGCAACTACAAAAGATTTACGGAACAGAAGAGGGAGCGCGCCGAACAGATGGAGAAGGAATGGAAGAAGATTGCCGAGACCCGCCGACATCTGCAGCGTTTCATAGACCGCTTCAGGGGCTATCCCAAGAAGGCGGCTTTGGTGCGCAGCCGCAAGAAGATGCTTGAGAGGCTGCC
>DAOVCF010000101.1 GCA_030670165.1 Candidatus Stahliibacteriota bacterium
CCCAGGATACTATTAACGGCCCGCCGTATTCAAAACCGTCACATACCCCAGTAAGACAGGCAAGCTTAAGAAAACCTTTGCTAGAAGTACCTGTTCCGTCATAGATAGCCAGATAACGACCAGTGTACTGATCGATCTTTAAAGGCTTTTCTAAAGACTCCAGTCGATCAACATAGAGATAAAAAATCGCCTTCCTCCGTAGGGAATCGGAAAGCTCCAAAAGGGAATCCAGTTCAGACCTCAGTGAATCAAGCGCCCAGTCAAGATCCTTATGCGCACTCATACTCTCGGCTACAAGCTTGTCGTATTCCAATGTGGCGTGAGGATGTTCGGCTAAAAAGGGCATCAAAACTAACGGCCTGGAGGAAATTACATCCCAATCAAGCCTACCTGCCCAACCTAAATACATAAGATATTCCCGCCAATCGGCAATCTCTACAATCCACCAGTACTTCTCATGCGTCAGTTCACTCACACCTACTGTAATCAATAGAAAAACAAGGAAAAATCTCTTCATAACTTATTAAGTATAGAAGCTTTCTACCAGCCTGTCAAGGGTAGAACGTGGAAGGAAGAACCAGTAGCTAGTCAATCTGGCCAATCCGAGCATCTTGATTGTTAAGAAGAACAATATGGTGTTGACGAATCAATCTTCCAAAATCCCATCCACGGTTGTTAAGTGCTTCACTTATATAACTCGCCAGCCACCGAGCACTGATGCCTCCTGAGTAATCAGGCTGGTTGGAAATCGCTCCGAAATTCAGAGTTGCATATTGAGTAGGATCGAAAACATCCCACAAGGGGCTCAGTTGCCCAGGTCCCTGGAACTCATCTCGGCTTTCAGAAGTAGGAACATCGGTCCCTGCATCGGGATCATCTACATCTACAGGATATGGTCGGGTAACCGAAGGCAAAACGTCCTGCCTTACGTCCCTCGAACCTACGGCGTGAAGGAGCCAGCCAAAACTTATATGAGCGGTTCCAGGCTCACAAAGGGTTTTAGGCATTCGGGGCACCCTCGTTTCGTTCGGCTGGCCTCTATTCAAGACCACTATCTCTCTGAAATAGGGATTATTCTGTGCAGCCCTTCTAAATAGCCAGCAAAGATAGCCGATGGAGATGCGTTTGCCGTAGTTAAGCTCTGGAAATGGAAACGCTTGATAGAAATCACGCGGGGGCAGGACATCAATGGCAGCACCTGCTACGTGAGCGCTTTGACCTGCCCTTGATACTCGTCTCTGCCAGTTTTGAGTACGATACCCGCTTTGGATCTCAATCCTGCCGCTTCAAATATCTCCAAAGACCTGTTGCCACTCCCGGTTGGCCTCAAGGTAAAGCAAGGTGATATCAGGAAGGATAAACGCTACGTCTTCGCCGTCCTCCTGATCCCCACTGGCAACCACATTAGGACCTCCGGGTCTCTCCCAGGGGTCTGCATAAGGATAGAGTCGTCTTGCGGAGTAGGACATCACCTTTTCCCAGGCCTTGAGGTCTTCGGGATCGAAGTCCGGGAACTGCCCAGGAGGGTAAGGGCTTCTGTGATCAACCCGCGATAAAATCTCATCTATCGTTGCGTAAGCCATAAAACCTCCTTCTTTGTTTATCAAGTCTCCTCTGGATTATGACGAACGCAATAGAAACCTGACGGGTTGGCTCTCAGACCCTAGAAGAGTCCCAGGGAGCGTTTTCTGGGCTACTTTAATCTGACCGGGTCATGCCGCTTTGCCCAGTGCATGGTTTCCTCGTACTGTTCGCGCTGGGTTGAAAAATCAAGCATTGAGTAGTTTTTAGGGAGTTGAGGGACATAGAGGAAGGCGCGAGAAGCGATGGTTGGTGCCCTCTCAATCTCGTTGCGGAAGAGGGCGTCTGTGAAGAACTGAAACGCAAGCAGGCTGGTTTCGAGAATCTTCGGCGGTTTCTTTAGAACCTTGGGGATCCCCAAACCCGTCCCTATACCTCCACGCATCCTGCTTATAATATAGAGTTCCTTACAACGTTCCCCAGACATGGCCTCGACCGGAATTCCGTCGCGGCCCACCCCGCCGTCTATGAACTCTCCTTCCAATCCTTCAATCTTCCGGGGCTTAAACGCACCCGGTATAGCGGCAGAAGCCATGAGCACGTCCACAAGCGGAAGTTTTCTTATTCGGGGATCAGGGTCGCGGCTCGAAAGCCTTAGTATCTTGCCCGTATCGCGCCCCACCACGGAGATATAGGTGGAAAGATAGAGGTCCCCAAGGGTCTCAAATCCCGCCTTTTCTTGAACTACCTCTTCAAGCAGCTTGCGCAATGGGGTGGTGTCGAGCACGAATCCTTCCGGGATGTTGCGTGGGACGATCCTTGCGAGCCCGCGGGCCGTTACGTCAAACACATCGCCGCTCTCAAGAGCAAACAGAATCTTTTTGTAATCTTCCCAACCGAAAGCTTGGTCATTGCCCGCCTTGCCGTCCTTGGTCTTCAGGATAGCATTCACCGCCACTGCGTTAAGCGCTCCGGCGCTTGCCCCTGCAACGACATCAGGACGAATCTCGCGCCTCGATGGGATAAGGCCTTCTATTAGAGCCTCGCTAAGGGCGCATTCCTGTGCAATTCGAGCTCCTGCGCCTGAAAAAACAAAGCCAATTTTGGTTCTAAACACAGAGTTCCTCCTGTTATTTATTCGAGCCACAAGAGTGTAAGAACAGAAGAGGGCATGTCAAGACAAGAAGCATGTGCCCCGGACATGCTGCAGAAAACCGTTGACAAAATACGGAAGTCGGCTAAGATTAAAGCCTTCTGTGTGAGGGATTAACCTGAGCGCAATCGAAAGAGGGGGATTGCAATAATCTCAAGAACTTCCGCCAGGATGAACATCCACACCATTCCGTAGTATTAAAGAATCTAGAGATAATCCGTAAAAAAGGACTTCAAGCGTGGCTTGGAGAACAGAAATCCAGATGGAGCTATCAGACGTGTGGCATGCGGTTTACGTGGTACGGTGAAGTCTGCTCCGAATGCGGTACGAAGCTGTATAACTGTAAGGACGAAGATAAAGATCTGGTTGACCACTGATTAATAAGGCCGGGGCTTGACAGGAGCAGGAATTCCCCTATAATAACTACGTCCAGTGAAAAGTTTCCAAACCAACCCCTAAACAGGGAGGCTCATGGAACTCGAAGAGCTACGAAAGAAAAAATTCGCCGATCTGCAAAAGATCGCGGGAAGGTTTAGCATAGATACTATGGAGATGGAGAAGGAGGACATCGTCAAAGCCATTCTCAAAGCCGAAAGCAAGGAACAGAAGAATGGGCTGGTAGAATGTACAGGGGTGCTTGAGGTACTTAACGAAGGATTCGGCTTCCTGCGCTCGCCGAACTACAGCTACCTGCCCAGTCAGGACGACATCTACGTATCACCGACACAGATCAAACGCATAGGGCTGCGTTCGGGCGACACGGTTTCGGCCCGTGCCAGACCCCCGCGGGACAACGAAAAGTTCTTCGCAGTGGTAAGGGTGGAGACGGTGAACGGCGATGATCCATCGATCATCAGAAAGCGCATGCCTTTCGACAGCCTCACCCCGCTTTACCCCACCGAACGAATCCACATGGAGAACCCGAACGACAGCGATTCCACAACCCGCGTTATAGACCTCTTCACCCCCATCGGTAAAGGTCAGCGCGGACTTATCGTCTCTCCGCCACGTGCCGGCAAAACGGTAATACTTCAGAAGGTGGCCAACTCCATCACCAAAAATCACCCTGAGATCAAACTCATCATCCTGTTGATCGATGAGCGCCCGGAGGAGGTAACCGACATGGAGCGCTCGGTCCAGGCGGAGGTTATAAGCTCGACCTTTGACGAGGCACCGGAGCGTCATGTTCAGGTAGCCGAGGTAGTGCTTCAGAAGGCCAAGCGCCTGGTGGAGCACAAGAAGGACGTGGTGATTCTTCTTGACTCCATCACCCGTCTTGCGCGCGCACACAACATGGTCATTCCTCACTCAGGCAAGACCCTTTCAGGTGGTCTTGATTCCAACGCTCTGCGTAAGCCTAAAAAATTCTTCGGCTCTGCTCGCAACATCGAGGAAGGCGGCTCCTTGACCATCCTTGCTACCGCCCTTGTCGACACCGGCTCCCGCATGGACGAGGTGATCTTCGAGGAGTTCAAGGGCACCGGCAACAACGAGATGGTTCTTGACCGCAGGCTGGCCGACCGCCGAGTCTTCCCGGCTATCGATCTGCAGAAGTCCGGGACGCGAAAAGAAGAACTCCTCTTGACCGACCACGAGCTCAACCGCGTTTGGCTCTTAAGAAAGATACTTGCCGAGATGAGTCCCGTAGACATGATGGAGTTCATACTCGACAAGATGAGGCTTACCAAGAACAACGAAGAGTTCCTGGACGCGATGAACGAATAGCGAACCTGGAGTTTCAACACCGACCTGGTCAAGAAAAAATCGGCAAAGAGCAAGGTTGACGCAACGGGATAACTCCACTATAATTGTTTTTTAGAAGACAAACGTAGCGAAGTAAAGGAGATTTAGAGAGATGAAAGACAAGATTCATCCCAAGTACGTGGAGACAACGGTTCACTGCGCCTGCGGGTTCACCTACAAGACATACTCCACCCGTGAGAATATCAGGGTCGACATCTGCTCCCAGTGCCACCCGTTCTACACTGGAAAAACAAAGATAATCGACACCGCCGGACGCGTGGAGCGCTACCGCCGCCGCTTCGGTGAAACCAAGGGAACCAAGATACTGACCGCCAGCCAGAAGGCAAAGCTCGAAGCCGAAAAGGCGGCCAAAAAGGCAAAGTCCAGACGTTCTGCCAAGAGATAACGCATGAAGGAACGCATCGCCGAACTTCAAGAGAAGTTTACAAAGATAAAGGAGTTTCTTTGACCTAGCTGAGCTGAGGAGAAGGCGAAACGAACTTGCCCATTCGTCGGGTGATCCCCAATTGTGGAACAATCAAAAGAAAGCACGCGAACTTATGGCTGAGTTGGCACGCGCCAACCAAATCCTTGATACAGTTGAGAGGTTGGAACGAGACGTAGGCGAAGCCGACGAACTGCTGGAGATGTTTAGAGACGACCCTGCCGCCCAAAAGGAGTTGGCGAAGACACTTGATCGCGCGGAAAACAAGATGCGCGAACTTGAAGTCTCACTGGTGCTCTCCGATCCCAACGATCCCAAAACAGCGATCATGACAATCCACCCGGGCGCCGGTGGTGTTGAGAGCTGCGACTGGGCTGAGATGCTTTTTCGCATGTACGTGCGCTACTTCGAGCGCAAGGGATACAAGACCTCGGTTCTTGATCTTCAGCCCGGAGAGGTGGCGGGCATCAAGGACGCAACCATCGAGGTATCGGGCGAGTACGCCTACGGGATGCTCAAGGGTGAATCGGGAATACACCGACTGGTACGAGTCTCACCCTTCGATTCAGCCAAGCGCCGCCACACCTCTTTCGTATCGGTGTTCGTGATGCCGGAGATGGAGGACGTAGAGGTTTCGATCGACTCGGATGATCTCAGGATCGATACGTTCCGCGCCGGAGGACACGGCGGGCAGAACGTCAACAAGCTCTCAACCGCGGTGCGTATCACCCATATTCCGACAGGGATAGTCGTCCAGTGCCAGAACGAGCGCTCCCAGCACCAGAACAAGGAAAACGCCATGAAGGTGCTGCGCGCACGCATTTACGCTCGCGAGGAGGAAAAACAGGCCAGGGAGCGCGAAAAGCTGGAAGCCGCCAAAACCGACATCGCCTGGGGGCACCAGATACGCTCATACGTGCTCTTCCCCTACCAGATGATCAAGGATCACCGCACCGAGCATGAAGAGCACAACACCGACGCGGTGCTTGACGGCGAGATCGAGGATTTTTTAACCGCCACCCTGCTCTGGCAGGCCCACCAGGCCAGAGTAAAAAAATAACGCCACTTGACGTCCCGCTTTTACAACTTACAATTATATGGATGGATGCAAAACCTCGCTTTATTGCAGACGCCATGCTGGGTAAGCTTGCACGCTGGCTAAGGGTTCTGGGCTGGGATGCGGAGTACGTGAAGGGACGCAAATCAGAAGAGTTACTGGAACAAGCAAGGAGTGAGGGAAAGATACTCCTCACCCGCAGGCAAGGCCTTGAGGATGAACGACTTGTGTTCATCGAAAGCGAGATTCTTGCCGATCAGTTGCGCCAGCTTGAAGAATTGTATAAAATCCTGACGCGCTCTGAGCCGTTTTCAAGATGCATCGCATGCAACGTTGCGCTGCAAGTTATTGATAAGGCTGAAGTTAAAGGCAAGGTCCCGTTCTACACCTTCCAGACCCAGCAGGAATTCTACCGCTGTCCGCGATGCAATAAAATCTTCTGGCCGGGGAGCCACCATGCGGCTATGTTACGAAAAATCAAGGGGTTAAAAGAATCCTGAAGATTTCCTGTCCTGCATTCTCCCTGGGTCCCCTGGGATGTGAATGAGGTGAAAAAAGGTGGTCAAAAGGTGGTCAAAAGGTGGACAAAAGTTGGACAAAAGATGGACAAAATGGGGCGATTTTGGGGTATTTTGAGGTTTTTTGGGTGAATCCCCGCCCCCTTTGTCCCCCTACCCTATGAGTGCACCAGGTACTCAAGGGGCACACTGTCCCGTCAAGGGGTAGATTCGATGCCGTTCCTCTCCACCTCTCTCTCCCTGGTGGCGTTAGTACTCCCGTCGAGTGAGGAAGACTAAGGGGGAGGGGGAAAGGTCTTTTCTGCGATCTTTTCGTGTCAAGCGAAAAGGAGCATTAGGTTATCTGCCGAACCGCCGCGCGATGATGGTAATAATCAGCCCTAAAAATACGTAGCCCATAATCACCTCAAAAACCACCGGAATCTGCGCCTGCCAGTTCAGCGGCGTTATATCCCCAAACCCCAACGTGGCAAAGGTTACGACCGAAAGGTAGAAGTACTGGAAGGCTGACGGAATCATCTCCGGTTTGAAGGCGAACTTGAACCAACCTGCCGCTCCTCCGCCCCAGTAGAGGAACCCGAAGAAGGCAATCACCCCCAACGCCCACAGCACCGTCCACAACCACCGCTCCCCAAAACCGGTAAGTATATGAAATATTGAAAGCCCAAACCAGCGGAAAAACTGTTTCTTTGACTTGGCGTCCTTTTTGGCCATAAGCTTT